>NZ_JBFTIZ010000013.1:0-26875 GCF_056395165.1 Pedobacter sp. 10L46_2 | reverse complement strand
CTTTATTGCCTGCTCAGGAAGGATTAAAATACCTTGAAGGTCTTGTACCAGGCCATTATCGGTAAGGTTATCTATCGCTTTCTGATCGTGTCCTTTTACATTAGTCACAATGTCATAAGGGAAGTTCTTATTCGTCCTTACTTCAATATTATAGCCAATAGATTGATCGTAAATGTTGTCGTAGTTGAACCTGCCGGCAGTAATTGTCATGATATAAGTATCATTAGCTACCGGATGATAGTAAAAGGAATCGTTGTTGATGATACTGAATACCACAAAATCTGACACAAAAAAGTGCTTCTTTCTCATCACATAACAGCCAAACAGACGGTCGCCGATATAACTATTTACATTTAAGCCGGCAATTACCTCCGCAGTCATACCATTCGCTTCAAACTCCTTATTTTTTGGGGCCAGTATGGTGTAAGGTCCCTCTGTTGCCAGTTCATCCCAGAATCCGAACTTCTTTAATCCGCTTACCAGGATGCTATATTCAGGTCTGGCAGACAACCAACCTTGTACGGTGGTATTTGCAGTAGATTTCATTACCCTGTCCAGTACATGTAAGGTACCATTTGCCAGCGTTACATCTTTTCTGCTGGCAAGTGAGCCATTAAAATATAAAGTATTGCTGTTATCTCTGCTAACAATGGAAGCATACAATTCAGTCCCCGCCAGTGTACGGTAACGCACATCTATCCCATTAAAAGGAATATCCTTTAACATTATCCGTTCATTTAAAATATGGCGTTGTACCAGAAATTTTAATGTATCAGGGTTCATTTTATCAAAATCGCTGGGGCGGTTTATCCCTATGATATTAAAGGCAGCATTACTGGGGGCTAAGATTGTAAATTGCCCGGCACCGTTTAACTCTGGTCCTATTCCTGTTTTCTCTATTGCCGAAGCAAATAAGCTGAGGTCATAGTTATTCTTTACAAAGTCAAAGCCAGGTCGAAAATTGTCATTCGCCTTATCAATATGAAGATCGTCGTGCTTACAGGCGTTTAAACCCAGCAACCACAACACCGACAGGAAGTAAAGGCAT
Source organism: Pedobacter sp. 10L46_2 (assembly GCF_056395165.1). NCBI lineage: Bacteria > Pseudomonadati > Bacteroidota > Sphingobacteriia > Sphingobacteriales > Sphingobacteriaceae > Pedobacter > Pedobacter sp. 10L46_2. Next base: position 25,827 of record NZ_JBFTIZ010000013.1, on the reverse strand, counting down.
TTCTTTAATGATTCGTATTTCATTATTCTAATTATTGGATTAAACCATTAGTAAACTGGAGGCGCATATTTACGCTGTATGGTACTGAGGTAAACATTTCCATTTACAATCTCAATGGTATTTACAGTGGCAAACGACCGCGGGTTATATTTACCGGAGTGGATGTTTACAATCATATTGGGCATTACGATCTCGTTCCATTGCCTGTAATCCGGGTACGGTGTTAAACAGTTTATAGAAGCCCAGTTCCCATCCGTTTGATTTACGGTGGGGCCATAAGGAATATTTCTAATGTCCATGCCGGGTGCCAGAAAATCAAACCGCTGCCACATGTCAGTAAAAATACCTCCAGCGCTTGCATCGGCAAACAATGGAAAACTGTAATACGGGCTAACTTCAAGTACGTCAGCGTTTCTGGTTAAATTGCCCAGATATTTTCCGTTATAACCGGATATTTTTGGTGAAGAAACAGTCCTGTTTTTATACAGGGTTACAAAAATATTCATCTGGTCTTTTACACCATTTCCCATGGCTCCCTTTCCGTATTCGTTGCCTCCTTTAGCGTCGTTATCTGCCTGCCAGTATCCCTTGGCACTCATGTTATAGAAGTTAACATAGATTGAGGAATCGGATAATGGCAGTTTGTGAAAATTCTCTTTTCTAAGGTAAATGCCATTCCTTTTCGTCAGGAAATCTTTCTGCAACACATGCAGGGTATATACCTCCTTGCTATCCAACACCATCGTAGTATCGATCAGGAAACTTTTTTTCAGTTTAGGATCCAGGTTAAAAAACGGAACGGTGTTTTTTGGACGGAACATAAACACAATGCGGTGTTTACCTGATGGAATCTGCGCCCAGCTGCTTAAATCGAAACCATTTAAAACAGGTCCGACCAACACATTTTCCCTGCCCGGATACTCCGGGTTGTTTACACTTGTCCCACTCCCAATATGAGATGGGTAAGGTGGCGCATAAGGATCACGCTTATCCAGAAAATCCCCTTTAATCTGAGCGCTGACTGGCATACCGTTCTGATCCATTTCCGGATCAATCAGCATCGTTAAAAAGGGGAGCTGTTCGTCCTTATTATCTATTCCAATCTTATAATTCAGGTTGTTAAAAACCCTTAGATAAGCTGGATCATCGATTTTTTTATATTCTACTTTAGAACAACCTATCGCAAAGCACGACAGAGCGATAGCAGCGTAAAATATGACATTCTTCATTCTTGATAGTAACATAATGTTGTCTCTTTTATTTGGTGTGTTTCAGAATAATCATCCTTGCTTTTTGACCAGAAGGGACTGATGTACCGGTACTGCCGACCAACGCAATGGTATAAATACCAGGCTCATGGTTTGGTAAACCACCCCTCACATATAAGCTCGGTCGGGCAATCAGGTCCTGTCCTGTTAATACAGGTATGTCACTTGCCCAGCTTCCGGGAATTACCCCTGGCGCAGAACGGAAAGCCATAATTTTATATGGAATATTATCCTGATCAATTTGTATGTATGGGGCTTCGGTCGGGAAAATACCAGGTCTCAGGTTATTTATTGCCGCCGGATTCTTATTGTAATTATGAAGAAAAGACTGACCGTTATCTTTTGTAAAAGTGACATAGGGTAAGTCCGGGCAAAGGTTAAGAAAACGGATACTAAAAGGATAGTCTAGCTTATTGCGCACATACGTGGCGTCATCTGTGGCCGTATTACCCGGAATTACCCTGCTTAAGTCATTAGCCACCGCACTAATGGTTGCCTTACCACTGGCGTCAGGATGAATCCATAAAGTAAAATTAGTATTAGGATCTAACCTCAGCTGATTACTGGCCAATACATTTCCAGCTGCATCTTTAGCTTCGATGGTATAATTTCCCGTTATATAATTCTGATAATCTGTATGCTCGGTATAGGCTAGTGCATTACCCAATACATTTCCATTCATGGTTATTTTAACCCCGTCTATGCCTACCAGGGTATTTACTGCCTGCACTCTTGCATAGGTTACATTCAGTGGTTCACTGATATCATTCATGATCATGATGGCATTCTGATATCCTGAAACCTGTTCACCAGGATTACCGATTAAATAAGGGATCGTAAAATTATATGGCGCAATAACAATGGTATAAATCCCTCCTGGCACAAAGCTTTTAAATGCACTGAAAGTTAGGTGTGTATCCTCAGGAGGCCAGCCACGGACAGAGGTAAGGGTTGATGTTGCCGGAAAAATCGGCATCTTAGTAGTACCTGGCACCTGAATCCCTGCTGAGGTTAACACCTTTAGCTGCGCGGTAGTATAAGGCAGTTCGATATAATCAGAATATTGCCCCGGCAAGATGTTACTGGTCGTACCACTTACTGGTGTGCCATCAGCCCATGTAAGGCTCATTGGCCCTACCAGGTTCTCCATATCACTTATCTCAATATTCGAAGAAAGATTGAGCAGCCTTACTTTAAACTTGGCAGGATCTGAAGGGGGAGAAACCGCACGCGGAATTTTTAGATATTTAGGTTCTCCGTCTACAATACGTTCTGTGGCGAGCAGGTAATAATCCATAGCCTGTGCTGCATCTTCCTGAAGATCGATTGTAAGCTTATCACCCGGAGTATTATACCCCCCAATTTCGGTAAAAAAGCGGGCCTTTCCGTTTTTTAAAAGCGATTGAGGAATGTTCCATGTTGAACCCAGTTTACCCCCGTTTTCAGGAAAATATTTAGTGCCCGGTATTACTGTAGAGATTGGATCTGTAGGCAAAACATACCTGTTATTGGTCAGTGTATCACCATCCATTATCACCTGACCATAATTCCCCAGGTTTATAATACGCAGTGATGAGTTTTTACGAGCGTCTGTGATTAGCCTGTTATCGTACTCAAAATCCTGCTTTTCCTTTTTACAGGAACCTAGCCCCAGCAACATCAAAAATCCAAGGAATAATGGCAATTGCTGAGTGTATTTCGTTAATTTCTTCATCTTTAATACAAATTATAAGTGAACCCCATCATAAATTCTCCCCCACGTTTATAACTGCGGTTCAGGTATTTATTTCCATACCATTTACCACCGGTACCTGGGTTGGCATATACGGTTTCAATTGCAGGATTTAATATGTTTTTAGCATATCCCTTAAAAATAACGCGCTTAGTTACACGTTGACTAAACACAAAATCCAGCATAGGCACCGGACGGGTATACAGATCGGGCTCGCCGGTTAAATTAATCTGTATCAAACGCTCACCAACCATGTTAAATGTGCCGGTAAGGCTGGTACCTGATTTCTTATTGTCGTAATTTATCCAACCGTTAATAGAGAAGGGGGCTTGCTCAAACAAAGGGCTGTTATCTGGCGTATGCCTGTCCAAAGACCTGTTGGCTTCCAATCTTTCCGGTGATTTTTTGATATCACTTTGTGCCAGTAAAAGGTTAGTTCCTGCAAAGAAGTTGCGGAGCGGGTCCCACATCCTTCCCAGGTCTTTTACAATCTCGAATTCTACTCCCCATACTTTACCCACGTTTGGATCATTTTCAAATCTGATGGTTGGATATTCAGGATATGTTGCTGCTAAACCACTGGTTTTTAAGCTAAAGACCTTATACAACTGATTTTCAATCCTTTTGCCAAACAAAGACACCGCGATAACTTCTCCACTATTAGGGAACCACTCCCACCTAAAATCCAGGTTTTGAGTGTATTGATTGATCAGATTAGGATTACCCACAACCAATCCCATTTGGAAAGCATCAAATTCAAATACATTGGTAATCTCTCTTAATTCGGGTCTGGCAAGTGTAGTATTAAAACCAGCCCTGAAGTTCATATTTTCCCTAAAATTATAAGTGGTGTTCAAAGAATAGTAAGGCTTATAACCAGGCTTATAAACCGAGTTAGGACTCATTAAAGTAAGCGGAATATTGGTACCCGGAGCTGTTAAAGCAGGATCAAGGAACACACCTGAAGTATCAACGGCCGACTGGATATTGGTAGATTCAAAACGAATACCACCGGTGAATCTTAAATCTTTGGTCACTTTTAAATCCAACATGGCATAAGCTGCCTTGGTCTCAAAAAAACCGGTATAGTTGTTCGGCGATTTCTGACTGTTGTATAAGAATCCTCCTACCGGGCTTGCGCCTTCGCCCATGCCTGCAGTTGGTGCATGAATGCCAATAATCTCATTGCTCACCAAACGATCCAGGTTTCCGGAAACTGTATACAATGGCAAAGACTTGTTAGAAGAAAAATTAGAGCCTGGTAAGAACAACACATTTTCTGTAAATACCCGGTCGCGGTTCAGGTAATTTACTCCGGTTTTTAGCTCTTGCTTTTGTCCGAATAATTTAAACGGCACAGATAAATCTGCCTTATAGTTATAATTGGTCTCATCCAGATTTCTGTACCGCCGACCATTGGGCTCGGCCTGTATAATTCCATAAGCACCAAAGCCATTCACATAACCAGAAGAAAGTGCGTATAAATGTGTGCTAAAAACCTGATCGGGGTTGGTAACAACATTACCAGATGTAGGTTTCTCATAATATCCTCCATTGCGTGGTGTATAGTCTGCCAGGGTTACAAATCGATAATCAGGATCATTCTGACCTGCTTTAGAAGAGGAAATATTATAACTTAATTTAGGCGAGTAATCTGATTCCAAAAACTTGTGTTCTCCCTGAAGGTTAAAAGTATTTAGTGTACGATAGCTCTGTTTTAAAGAATAAATGGTGCTTTTTACTTCTCCGGGCAAACCAGTATATTCGTAACCACCATTCATATTGGTGGCTTGTGTTTCGCCTCCCCAGCTACCCAGATACTGCATGCTAATTTCATTTCGGGTATCGAAGCGATAAGTTAAACCACCCAAAACACCATAATTAAGTGTTTCGTTACCTGTATTTTCCTTATAGGTCTGGTACCGACCCATGTAAAGATTGTTCGGAGTAATGTAATTTGGAATATTTCTTGGGCTGCTTACCTGCGGGTTTCCGGTTACCACACCCTGATAAATACTGTATTGCTGAATATCACCACCCGAAATATCTGTGGTACGGCGATAGTAGTTACCACCAGCTATAACACCCAGTTTATGTTTTTTAAACAAGGTATAACTATTACCAAAAGTTGCAGAGTATAACTGATTTAAAGGAGCCTGTTTATACTTGGTAGTAAGCACAGGATCAAAGCCCTGCATTATCCCGTTAATACGACCAACTTCCTGCTTTGCCGCGGGACTGTACCCGCTGTTCGAAATCATATTCTGGATCTGGTTTAACCCGCCTTTATACTGTGTGGCCAGGTTTAAGAAATCAGCAGACAAATTCTTGTTATTGATCTTATCCCCCAAAAAGCCCATATCGCTATTGAAAAAACTATTATACTGTCCCCCTATCCCGATATTTGAGTTAAAACCAGATTGAATAATTACATTCACCACCATGCTATCGGGCACAGACTTGGTTTTCAATTCTACAATACCTGCTGCTGCATCTGCAGGTTTATCAGGTGTAACTGTTTTATAAATGGTAACATTATCTAAAAGAGAGGCGGGTACCAGATCGAAAGGAATTGAACTTCTGTCAGGATCTGACGAAGCTAAGCGTACGCCATTCAACTGGCCAACTACACTCCTGTCTCCCAAACCACGGATAGCTACATATTTATCATCAGTTACTGTAACCCCAGGCACTCTCTGCAGCGCCTGTGTTGTAGTAATACTTGCTGTACGCTCTATCTGAACTGCAGATATGGCATCTTGTACAATAGCCGCTTTTTTACGCTCGTCGAGCACCGCCACCTCTGTATTTGTCTTCCTACGGGCCTGAACAGTTACCTCGCCCAATTGGGTAGAGGATGATTTCAGTAAAATTCTCAACTCTTTAGTATTCGCATCAACCTTAATTTCTCTACTCTGATAACCGATGTAAGAAATCACAAGTATCGCTCCGCCCTCAGGTACGGTAATACGGAACTTACCATTCATATCAGTAGATGCGCCACCACCCATTGTTTTAATGCGAATACCTACGCCAATTAGTGTTTCACCAGTTTTCTCATCTACAATCGTTCCTGAGATAATTATGGGGACTGGTTTTTTAGTAATTACAACATAACCCTCAATTACTTTATACTCCAGATTAGTATTGTTTAAAACTTTAGCCAGCGCATCGGCCACAGTAATCTCAGTAGCATCTATGCTTATTTTTTTTGTGATTTTATTTAGCAGGCTTACCTGGGCATTGATCTGTATGTTCGATTGCTTTTCTATTGTACTTAAACAATTTTCGACACTTGCATTTTCCAGCTTAAGCTTAATTTTCTGATTCAAATTCTGACTGCGAACAGAGCTGGCAAATAGCACTCCAATAAATGTGAGGTTGACAGCGATCAGAAGGAACGAGCATTTCATAAAGAAATAAATTTTATCTGTTACCAGATTGTTATTAGCCATCTTGCTAAACTTCTTTCTGATGATAATAGCACCTTTTAATAACATGCTAATAAATCGAAAAGAAGAACGCAGATGTAATCCTTTTTGCATATTTTTGATCATTACGGGTTTTCGCCAGTGGCGGATATCTGTTAATATTTATCTCTGGGCTGATGCGTCTTCGAAAACAACCAGCTCGTTGATGATTTTTGCGTCCTCCTTAGCGGGAGGGCGTTTCTTTTTTTAAGTCCAGGTGTTACATATCTTGTCCTTTCCGATTAATTAATAGTAATGTGATTGCCTTGAATATGATATTTAAATTGTCCCGAGACACTTAAAATCTTCATTAAGGTATTGATAGGTACATTTGCCGTCAGGTTGACTTTTAACAACTTTGAAGCGTTTTTTTTATTTTTAAAACTGATTTCCACGTCATACCACCGCTCCAGAATATTTGCGATTTCTGATAGAGGGACTTTATTAAACACCAAACGTCCATCTTTCCATCCGCTGATATCCTTAACCAATACAGAGCCTAATGTTTTTATATGATCAGTTTCATTCCATGTTACCGTTTGCCCGGGCATCAATATGGCAATTGATTCTGTTTTGTTAGTGGCATGCCTATCCACGCTAACCTTACCTGTACTTACAGAAACAGTAACCGGCTTATTAATAAATGCATCTACTTTAAAAGAAGTACCTAATACCTTGGTTGTGATTATTCCGGTATGGATAATGAATGGTTTCTTTGGATTTTTAGTAACCTCGAAAAAGGCTTCTCCTTCCAGATTTATTTCTCTGGTACTTCCATTAAATTTTTCTGCATAACGCAATTTACTCTCAGGCCCAAGATAAACCTGTGAGCTGTCAGGCAGCGTTATAATCGTTCTGCGTCCGCTAGGGTTATGTTTTTCTACATAAGCAACCACTAATGACTCATTGCTTCTTTTGGATGTAATAACCCAAAGTCCGGCCCCAATAAATAATGTTGCCCAGATTGCTGCGTATTGCCAGTTCGTAATTCTTTTAATAAATGGAATAGGCGTATTTTTTGCAACGGTTATTTCTGAGTTTAGAGATTCTTCATTGATCCGCTGATGTATTTTTCTTTTCCAGTCAGCCATCTGCTGTGAGTGGTGGTCTGTATCATTGGCATTAGTTTCATTTACCCATTGTTCATTCCATACTTCATCAAACAGTTGCTGAGCATTCTCCTGCTTAAGAAAGTCTCTCACTAATTTTAATTCCTCCTTATTACAGAGGCCGGCAAGGTATTTTTTAATGAGGGCCTTATCTATTTTTAAATTCATTGTATCTATCCTTCACCTACAAGACACCGATAAACGTTAGGCAGGGTGAGCGGAAATGAAAAAAAATTAAAAAAAGATAATAACAGTTAGTAGGATCGTGATATCGATGTGTTCTTTAAGACTCTCCCGCAGATATTTGAGCGAAACCAGCATCTGGGTTTTGATTGTATTTACAGAAAGGTTCATGCTTTCTGCAATTTGCGGATAAGTCATTTGTTCTTCACGACTTAGTTTAAAGATTTTCCTTCGCTGCGGGCTTAGCTGGCTTAGTTTCAGCTGGTATACCTGTTCCAATTCCTTGTACTGAAGACGATGGTCTGCTGAATGGCTAACAGTAGCCGCCTGCTCTGGCAAAAAACTAATGTCTGCAGTGAGCAGCTCCTTTTTACGGAGATGATTGAACATCACATTTTTCATTGCTGTAAACAAGTAGGCACTGAATTCTCCGGTAACCTCCAAATCCATCCTTTTTTTCCAGATGTTGAACATCAGGTCCATAACCAACTCTTCGGCCACGGCGGAATTTTTAACGTAGTTCAAGGAGAACTGGTAGAGTTTACCAAAATACCGTTCAAACAACTGATCATATGCCCTCAGGTTGTTCAGGCGACATTCTTCAAGTAGCAAGTGGTCGGATAGTTTGTGGTAATCTTTTATCATTCGCTGAACAAATAATTCATTCAGCAAAACTAAATGTTTAAAAAGCCTCCTGCATTACCATAATGTTAATTGTAATATTGTTCTTCGGATCTTGTTAAGAGATGCATCTCAAAAGACATTCAACCTTTATTTAAAAGCGTTGTTTTGGCTTGTAAGTTGATAAAAGGCCTAAAATATCATCCCTGGTGACCAAAGCAGGATTATTGAACTGCCTGTCTAAAAGATAAGCACTGAAATACCTGCATTTATTTTTCTATATGACTGATATTCACCTATTCCCGGATCAAATTCTTGGGCTCTCATCAGCAGTTCATAAATTACATATACAGAGAATTTCATGCAATAAAATTACATGATTTAAATAACATTAAATTATCATTTATTTAACAATGGACAACATATTTTGCTCATTGATTTGACCTTTCGGCAAGTCAAGTACATAGTAAAGTACATCTTCAGTAGTTCCATCAAGCCAATTACATGCTTCTCGATGGCTGTATCGAAAGCCAAAATGTTGGTTAGCGGCTTTGGAAGCAATATTGCTCTCCCGGTGGCTTACACTTAGCCACTTGCCGTACCTATAGTGGGTAAATAGTCGCCTTTTTTACTTCAGTAGATTATGCATTGACTTATGAAGTTATCGTGTTGGCAGACTGCTTTGATAACGTTCAATTAAACGCAGTAATACCTCGGTCGGAACAACCAGTGTAGTTGTCCTGCTGGAACGCGCTATATTAATGCCACAGAAACGATTCTTAAGGTCAAAAACAGGACCGCCACATTCCTCGGGCTTGACCCTGCCATCATGACTAAACACCTGCGTAAACCCATCGCGTCTGATGCTTTTACCTCCATTAAACAGTTCTGCTGGATGCGTTGATAAAGGCGATTTGAATACATCCAAAGTCAGGTTTTTGAAATAGAGTTGATCTAATCGTTTTATCTTAAAGGTAAGTGAATCAAACGGCCAGAACTTCATCAACTCGGCTCCATAGTCTTCGGGCTTATTGATCGCCATATCATTGATACTTAGAACCCGATCACCTACGGCTATCCCACTTATTCCGGCCGGAGAACCTGGCTGGACTGCAGTAATCACAATGTTGCTATCTTTGAATGTAGCCATAGCCCCTAAATATCCAATGCTAAACCTTTTTGGGGCATTAAAATACATACTCCCGATTACACTGACCTGATCAGGGCGATCTGGTAGCGGTGAAATCAGAAATTTACCCAGTCTTTGAAAGGATAAGCTATCCCGGTTAAACTGTTTTAATTGTATACCGCCCTGAATTGAACCTATCGGTTGCAGCAGCACAAGGTCGTTTTCAGGATCACGCAAAATGACTTTAAGCGCAAAGGATTTATTCGCAGTAAATACAACCGGATCTTCGCCAATTAAGGAACTCTTACTGATCACAAGACTATTGATGACATTGTTACCAACGGCTGATCTTGCAGTCAGGGAGATTAGAGTTCCATTAATTTTTTGTGTTTTGCCATGTACCGTACTGCTAATACCTAAACAACTCTCCTTTAGCTCTGTAGTCAGGGTAGAAAAACTACCCTGTTGATCTTGGAGGGCAGGAATATTCAGAATTGCCGATTGAAGCGGATCATTGCCAACAGCATCCTCATTTGAAGGGAGTGCACCGTAAGTTTTGGAGACATTTAAGGCTGTCCAGTATTTCCGGTAAAGATCGATAGGGATCTCATAATTTTCATCTTCATCGGTTCCAATTGCACTGTGTAACGCAACAACCCGTCCAAAATGATCAAACAGCGGACCCCCTGAATCCCCCGGCTCCATGACGCAAGTTGATTGAATAAACCCAAACTGATTTTTCAGATCCGTGATCCGGCCAAACCTAAGGGTTGGCAGTGTTTGATTTAGTGTTTCCGGGTAAGCGATACTTAAACAAGGTTCATCTATCTTTAGGGAAGATGACCAGCCCATTTCGGCATAAGGCCAGGCACCAGCTTCGATGATTTTCATCAGTGCTACATCGGGAAACATCTTATTCTCAGTAAATTCAATTTCACCGAGCCCGCGTGCGACATGCGATTTCCCATTAGGGAACATGATTAAATAAGTATTATCAGGTTGATTCACATGTGCCGCTGTTAGAATATGGCCTTGGGCAGTAACCACTACACCCGTAAACTGAGCACTAGTCTGCACCTTTTTCAATGTATCATAACCCCATATCCTTACACTAGCACCGTATGCTTTTTTTACGGCTATAGATAATGTTTCTTCTAGTTTTTTGGGACGAAATTTCTGACCGAAGCATTGGGCAGACAGCAGTAGTAGGAATACACCTGTAGTAAATGTTTTTTTTATAATGATCATTACCATTTTTGAAAGATACATGTTGATTTCGTCACGTATTGTGCATTTCTGCCCCGGGCAAAACCATAAAGGTATTGCCCGGGGCAGAAGGCAATTGCTGCAGTTGCTTAATTCAGCAATTCAGCTAGTTTCTTGTTCAGCGCCTCCCCCACCAGGTGACTGCCGATAATCTTTCCCTCAGGGCTGATCAGGAAATTTGCCGGAACACCCGAAATGCCGTACACTTTGCGGGCATCATTGTCCCAACCTTTAAGATCAGATACCTGTGTCCAGGTCAGGCCATCTTTCTTGATGGCATCCAACCATTTCACTTTGTCCCCATCTACAGAAACGCCTAGTATTTCAAAGCCTTTGCCTTTGAAAGCAGCATATTGCTTAAGCAGGTTTGGGCTTTCTGCCCGACATGGAGAACACCAGCTCGCCCAAAATTCTACCAGTACCAATTTCCCTTTGTAATCTGATAAGGAAACGAGCTTGCCATTTACATCTTTCTGTGTAAAATTTGGCGCAACGGCACCTAAAGCAGTCACCGTATGTGCATTTAATAGTTTATAAAGACCTTGTCCCCCATAAGACAGACGAAGTTCCTCACCAAGCTTATTAAAGATCGGCATGGCGATCGCTGATTCCAGATTGTAGCCACTTACCAATTCAGATAATGCCTGCAACGCGAAATAAGAGTTGGGGTTAGCTTTGGCAAACTCCAACATCTTTTCTCCACGTGATTTTCTGAAAGCCTGTACCTGTTTGTCCAATACTTTAAAATACATTGTGTCTTGCTGCTGTTCAGGCGTTGCCCTATTGATGGTAACATTCGCATTATGGTGCACAGTCATTACAGTAGGCCCCACCCGGTCATCAAAAGCTTTCATTTCATCATAAACCTTTGAACCTGTCCATTTTGCATTGTAGAGTGAATCTGCAGACGTAATGCTGATATCTTCCTTTCCGAAGTTGACATAGATCACATCCCCCAGTCCCTTGGTACCGTAAATTTCTTTGTCTCTGATGCCTTCACGCGAAAGCGTCATCCGCGAAGAAGCAATGCCTGCAATATTCCCTGAAAATTTAAATTTGCCATCAACCAATTCCACAGAATCAGTGCGACCATTGCCCTCAGAAGTATAATCAAGATAAATCTTCGCTGGTTTGTTTAAATTTCCTATTTTTCCTGTGATGGTAAAATTAGGCGTTTGTGCGGCCACTGCAACAGGTGCAAGGGCGGCAAGAATTAAAAATTTTAGTTTCATATGTTTTATAAGTTTTATTTATCGTACTGCCACATCTATCGGAGCACCTGGGATTCCTTCAATCTTTTTGATGAATGTTCCCAGTTTTCCGGTTGAAATATCCAGGTAGTAAATGCTACCTGCTACACCCACCATAATGGTTTCTTCATTTTCAGAAAGTCTGATCATCGTTACTTCCCCTCCACCAAAATCGGTTAACAACTCCCTTACATCTTCATTGATTGGGTTATATCTATATACTTTAGATCCTGAGCTAAGGTAGATGATTCCGTTTTTGGCACCTTGCCATTTGGTTTTCTCTGTGATGAGTTCCTGGCGAATAAAAAGGCGTTTTCTTAATGGGCTAAAGGTAAAAGGACCAGTAAATTTCACATTGAAAGAGAGCTCGTAGATTTTTCCCTCTCCACTTTTGCAATAAGCAAAGCAGTCGCTGCTGTTGAGCTGTTCCATATGAATCAGGTCCATCCCTACATTTTTCGGATCAAATATTGCAGTCGATTCAGAATCGTACTGCGTACCAAAATAGGTGGGCCCATTATATACGTTGAGCCTGACAAACTGTTTTAGATTGCGTTCGAATCCGATAAAATAGGTCCCCTGGTTTTGGTTAAAATTCATAATAAATGAAGGTGCGAGTTGATACTCGCCTTCGGCCGCGCTAAACATGCCATAAGTAGGTGATTGGTCCCAGGTATTGGTTGTTCCGTAGGTAAGTGCATTGCTGATCACACCGGCCAATATACCTTGAGGATGCTGTTTGAGCTGGCCAACCTCCAGTTTATCGGGCGCAGCAAAAAAATTATCAGCAATGGTGTTAGGGTATTTTGGATCTTCCTGCATAGTATTGGCATTTAATCGTATTCCACCACCTTTAGTGATGATCCAATAGCCAAGGAGTGTACCACCTGTAGTAGTATTTTTCATCAGGAAAAGATTCATAGGGTCTTTTGGTAGGTCTTTTCCTTGCATGGCCTGATACAGGCGCGCCTGCACTTCTCCGTCAGTCTTAATAAACGAGAACTGAGTGGTGCCGTTTTCCAAGCTCAATACAGCGGTACCTGAGCCGAATTCTGTACCCCCATCTACGAAGAAATCGTGGAAATATTTCATTCCGTTTGTCTTATTGTAAACAGTAAGGCGAGCTTCATACCTTTGGGCCTCCAGGCCAAATATGATTCTAAGTGCCGGCCCGATAAATTTTACATCGTTACCCGTCATCACGCTTATGCGCCATTGCAGTTCTATGTCATCTCCCTTTGTATTTTTTATAGTGGGCTTGATGATTAAACTATCTCCAACTACAGCAGTATAAACTGAATCAAGATTTGACACTTCTGGTGCAGCGGGCATATTGATTTCATAATCGCCCAAATCTTTATGACAGGCAGACAGGGCGATTATAGTCAATATTATTAATCCTATTTTTTTTCTAAGGCTCATCTTTATGTTTTTAAATAACTTCTTTTCCATTTTCATCTATGAAGTAATATTTTCCAGTCTGTGTATTTTTCCTCAGCAGCGTTTTTTTACTAGGATTTCCGGTATTGAAAAAATAATAACTATCCGAATTTCCAGGGGTTACTTCTTCCAACACATACCCCTTAGCCACATTCTTGGTAACCCAATTAAAAGGATTGTTCATCATGATGGTGAGCAAGCCAGTATAGTAAAGGTTTTTAGGTGCATCCAGGCCACCTTGAGAACCGGTGGTCATAGAAGTTTGACCGGTCGTGATGTAAAACAATTCGTGCTTGGTCCTTGAATAATTGGTCAGCCACGTATCCCACCAGTCTGGTTTTTCCAATTTGGCAGAAAATACTACTTTAGCCCGCAGCATTGTGGGATTTTTTACACCAAAATCATCAGAAGCAATCAGCTTGATAATGATAGAAACCGATTTTTCTTCCAGAATCTTATCCTTGTTGTACATGATGACCGGAATATAGGCCGTACCCGCGTCCGCCGGCATGGTGTAAGTGCTTTTCAATGGCTGATAGTGTTGTTCGGGAATAGCTGTAGATGAATCCGATTCTACCCGTACATTGTACGTTCGGGCAACAGATGTTCTTATCCCTGACAGCCGGACAGGTAACAACAAGGTGTCCTGAGCTTTGGTAGGCGTATAGGCAAAGGTCCTGACAAGGCTATCTTTGTCACCATTGTATATATCGAAATAGACATTGGCTTCATTACTAAACACCATTTCTTCTGCTTTTTTGCAGGAGGCAATGGACAATAGTAGCAGGATGATGATGATATATGATTTTATAGTTCTCATAATTATGTTCTTATAAATTATCTGCCTCCGTAAACAATTTCATCATTCGGAAGTGGCAATACGAATATTTTATCTGAAGGCGGGATTGCACTTCCTGTTGGTGCAGCAATAGCTTTATTAAGTCGCTTGTACATGTAGAACATCTGGCCTTCAGCAAGCCATTCTTTGCGGGCTTCTTTTAATAATTCATTAATAAGACCGTCTTCCGAAGGAACTGTTAGCTGATTTTGAAATCCTCTGGCAGCACGTACTTCATTAAAGTATTTCAGCGATTGTACAGGATCTGTTGCATAGCTACATTCAGCAGCGATGTAATACATCTCACTTAGCCTTATTGCGGGTGCCATCAGGTAATGCAAGTTGGCATTTGCCTCTGTACTGAGCGAGTTTCTATTGTACTTTACAATGTCATACCACCTGCTGCTTACATCTGCCATTAGCGTAAGCCACTGTTTGAAGCGAAGGTCTTCTCCCCCAACGGTACCCGCTTCATAAATTAACCTTGCATCGTCTTCCAAAAGGAAGAAACCACGGGTACCACTTTTAAACCAGTTTTCTTTGATGTCTTTTGCAGAGCCGGGGATATACCAACCAAATAACAGTTCCTTGTAAAGGATACGGTCTTTTTTTGCTTCATCAAAAGCAATAAAATCGCTTTGTGCGGTCCAAGGGAATTTATCCGAGTCGATCACTTCCTTGGCATTTTTCAGTGCATTTACTTTATCATTTTTATAAAGATAAACCCGGGCCAGTGTCCCGCACACCGCGTAGTAGTTCAGGTGATGTCTTCTGTTCTGGAGGAACAATATTGGGGAGCTCTCTTCTGTATTTTTGGTTGTATCTGTGACCAGTGGGTAGTTGACTTTATATCCCGCGCTGCGAATGGGATCATTAGTCATTAAGGTTTTAGCTTGTTCCAGATCTTGAATCAACAGACCCATTACTTCGGTAACCGACGACATTGGCGTAACCTCCTTGGAGTATTTTTTTGCGAATGGTATTCCGGGAGCTGTTGGGTTTTTGAGGTAAGATGGGGCAAACAAACGCAACAGGTCGAAATGTAAATAAGCCCTTAGGGCTAAGGTTTCACCTTTAATCAATTCATAGTTTGATCCGGTAAATACATTTTTACGCTCATCGATATTACTCAATATCAAATTGCAATTGACAATGGCACTATACAGGCCGCTCCATATTTTGTCCTTACGTTCAATGAATTTTCCATTGGTGTAGTTGTACAAGGAAGTTTGTCTGTAGTCCTGTCCGTCCGTACCAATAGAAAAATTTTGGGCAAGCGCTTCAGTAGTTCCAAATGTCAGCTCTTTCCCATATAGGTCATGACTGGTGCTCTTGATGTATATTCCATTTAAAGCTTCCATGAAACCATTTTCGGTACTGAAAAGAACCGGAGCCGATATTTCTGATTCTGGCTGAACTTCCAGCCATTTTTTACAGGAACTCAATGAGCCCGCAAGTAAAATGAAACCGATTAACAACTTAATGTTCATATTTTTATATTTTATCTGTTAAATAGTAAGACCTAAAAAGTAGCGTTGACCGAAAAAGTGATGCTTCTTGCAAAAGGATAATCAATCCCTCTTTCCTGTTTAATCGAGGACCATCTTGTTACCTCATTGGCAGTTACGGCAAACCGTAAGTTAGACATCGACAGTTTTTTGGCATATTTCTGATCTATATCGTAGGATAAATAAAGCGACTGCAGATTAAGCAGATTATCCTTTTGAACAAATCTGGAATTTACTTCTGTAGTGCCTAAATCTGCGATGTTTTTGTAAAAGGTCAAGTCACCGGATTGTTTCCATTTTCCTTCAAATACCCGCTTATCTACATTGTACCTTGCATCTGCGTTCTCTACCCGATCGACCAAGGTCTGGTTGTACGTATCCCCTCCAAAGTAAGTCTCGAAATTAGCAGTAAGATTAAAGCCTTTATAGGTGAATGTTCCACCGAAATACCCATTGACCTTTGGATCGGCATTGCCTACCACTACGATATCTCTTTTGTCGTAATCGTAAGTAAGTGTCCCATCTCTTTTTACATAAAGCTCACGACCGTTTTCAGGATCTATACCTAAGGAACGTACTGCATAGATGGCATTGATGGACTGACCTTCATTATACCTCAACAAGGGTACTCCTTTGAAACCTCCATCCTTTTGATCTACTGATTGCAGTTCATCGGCTTTGTCATTGTATTTTTTCAGGGCGTTGGAAATCCTGACAATACGATTTCTATTGGCTACCATGTTTGCTGTCAGGTTTACCGACCAGTCTTTTCTGCGAATGGCATCCCATCTTATCCCCAGTTCAGCTCCTTTATTTTCCATATCCCCAAGGTTCTCTTTGTAAGAAAGGAAGCCCGTTGATGGGGGAAGCGTGATGTCTGCAAGGATATCTTTGGTAAATTTCCTGTAAACTTTAGGAGAAATGGTTAAACGGTCTTTAAACAGACCTAAATCTATACTGATATCGGTCATTAAAGTTTTTTGCCAGGAAAGATTTTCGTTGCCATAATTGTTCACTGTGGCACCGATACCGGTTGAATACCAGTTATCAGACGAGTAGTTGTAAGTCGTTCTGGAGAGATAGGGATCAAACAATACAGAGCCGGTAAGTCCCGTTGATACCCTCAGTCTAAGCTGACTGATGACACTGTTGTCTTTGAGGAAATTCTCGTTGTGAAGATTCCAGCCCAGTCCGAATGACCAGAAAGGCGCAAGTTTATTGTCCACACCAAATTTGGAAGAGCCGTCAATCCTTACGGTAGCATCCATCAGGTATTTGTTGTCATAGGAATAGTTCATGCTCATGAATGAGCCGAATAACCTGGACCGCTCAAGCCTGCTGTAAGGCCTTCCATTTTCTGCATATCCTTTCGCAAATCCGATGTTTGAAAACCGGTCATTGGCAAAACCCAAGGCAGTATACTCCTTGGCATCCGAGAGCTCGGTACGTATGTTTACACCGGCCATCACGTTAAAATAGCTTTTGGCTATTTGCTTTAGCCAGGTTAAGCGGATATTTCCGTCCCAATAGGTTTCTTTCCTGTTTTTGTTGGTATATTCTCCCTTTTCATCAATTTTTGCCGTTTCATAGAGGTAATATCTATTAGCAAGGGGAGAAATGAAGATGTCATCTGTATTTGAACGGCTTGTTAAACTCATCTGCCCCCTTAGTTTAAGGTCTTTCATTAGCTCCAGTTCAGCAGAAAGGTTATCGATGATCTCCATATAAGAGGATTTGTTAAAACTGCTCAGTTGTGCATCGTATAACGGGTTGAAAATATAGGATTTTTCACCTGCTGAATTTTCCCAGATATCTATCACCCGGTTAATGTTTCCATTTGCATCGGTCATCGGGTAGTAAGGGTTTGTTTTTACATAGTCCGCGAAATTGCCATAGGGAGATTCATTTCCCGTCACCTGAGTAATAGAAAGGTCATTTCTGAATTGAAATTTGTTGACATTATAAGTAAAGTTCATGCCCCCAGAATACTGGTCCCTTGCAGAACCTTTCATCACTCCAGGCCTGGTTTGGTACCTCAGGTCAACACCATAACGGAATGCCTGAGAACCACCTTCCAGATACACAGAGTGCTTCTGTCCGGCCGTGGTACGAACCGGCTGCGACAACCAGTAAGTGTTTACCCCTCCGATTACGTTTGCGAACTTATGATAATACAGTTCCTCTAAATGATCCTGAGGGATATTCTCGTGACTAGAGTCGTACAGGCCGGCAAGCACTTCATATCTTAGTTTATCTTCAGCATTTAGCACCTGATAATCACTCAGGTCTGCTCCGGTAACATTCAATTCGTAATTATAGCTCACCCGTAACTTACCCTCTTTTGGTGCTTTGGTTACAATAACCAACACGCCGTTAGCGGCCCTGGCTCCGTAGATGGCAGTAGCGGCCGCATCTTTTAGCAGGGTAACCGATGCCACACGGTTTACGTCCAAATCAAATACTTTTTGCACATCAACTTCATAGCCATCCAGGATAAATGCCGGCATGTTCACGCCACCCGAAATCGCATCCCTTCTCAATACTTCGCCATCACCACTTGGCAATGCCGAAGATCCACGTACATTAATGGAAGGTATTCTGTTTGGATTTGAACCTGCAAGATTGTTTTGCACAAGCCTGAATGACGGGTCAAAAGCACCTATACTCTGTAAAAGATTTTGAGGATTTATGGTTTTTAGCTGATCTCCGGAGATCGCTATAGCAGTGCCCGTAAAGCTATCTTTTTTTATGGCTTGATAACCGGTGATCACTACATCATTCATTTGAGTAACCTCATCTTCGAGTTCAATGTTCAGGAACTTCTTCTCTCCAACCTTTACCTCCTTTACCTGATAACCTACGTAAGTGAATAAAAGTACGTCTTCTGGTTGCGCAGCGATCCTGAATTCTCCGGCAGCATTGGTCTGGGTACGAATATTGGAATTCGACTTGAGCGACACATTCACCCCAGGCATGGGTTGCCTGGTTTTGCTGTCTGTCACCTGACCAGAAATCTCGACAAAGTTATTTTTTATGCTTTCTAAGGTTTTATTGCCGATCTGGTTCCTGATGACAATGGTATTGTTTATAATATTGAAGGTCAGACCCTGCTGTTCCAGCACGGCACTCAGGGCCTCACTAAGCGGTACATTTTTAAGTGCAACATGAATTTTCACACGGTTCACATTAACCTCTTCGCTGTAAAAAAAGAGATAGCCTGTTTGCTGTTTAATGTCCTGAAAAACAGTCTCAAGTGTGGTGTTACGTCTGGAAACACTTATTTTTTGCGAATAGCTTGCGGCGGACAAATGCATGGCGCCGATCAGTAATAAAATAGCAGTTAATTTCATCACTATAAGGAATTTGTACTTTACCCTCCGCATTTCGCACGCGGGGTTGTAAAGAAAAGTTAATTTCATACTTTTGGAATAGAATTAAGTGAATAAATAACAGCCCGGCCTCAACATCTGGCTGTTGACCTTTTTTTGAGCCGGAAGTGGTGAGACACTTTCGGCTTTTTAGTCCTGTGGTTCCTAGTGGTGGTGGTGTAGTTTTCTTATCATCTGATAAATGGTTTGTAGTTAAAAATTCGGTTAGTTTTGTATGGTGGTTTAGGGTTGTTCATTATTGGAAGGGTCATACGATACATATACCGTTTTGCCCTTTAAGTTCAGTTTTATCTGATTGAGCTCAAGGATTTTAAATACCTCAGAAAGTTTGCTGTTCCTGGATATGCCGCCGAAGAATTTCTTATCAGGAATAGCTCCGTTATATACTATCTTAATGTTATACCATCTGGAAATTTCGCTCATTACAGATTTCAGGTTATCCCCATCAAAAATGAACACGTCGTTGATCCATGCCATCTCCTTATCCAGATTAACCTGAGCGGTAGCAATGGAACCGGTACTTTCCCTGCTAACGCTGGCCTGCTGCCCGGGAAAAATAATTATATGGTGCTTTCCGGCTACAACTTTAACAGAGCCCTCAACAAGCGTAGTTTTGATTGCACTTTCATCTGCATAGGCCTCCACATTGAAATGCGTCCCCAAAACCTCTACTGTTTGTAAACCTGAAATCACCTTAAAAGGATGTTGAATATTTTTGGCAACTTCAAAATAAGCCTCGCCATGGAGGTCAACTACCCGCTCCCTCCCTTTAAATGAGGTCGGAAAGCTTACCGAAGAAGCTGCATTAAGTTTGATCCTGGAACCATCAGAGAGTACAACAGTATATTGACCGCCGTTTGGAGTGGTTATGGTATTCATTGCAGTTTCCTCAGTTAAATCTGGGCTGGCTGAAACCTGATAGATCACTTCTCCATTATCTTTTTTAGTGATGTTGATCCCCGACTGCTGTGCGACCTCTCCTGTTTTAACCTCGTTCAATACAATTTTATTCCCATTAGCTAGTGTAAGCACCGCTTTATTACTTCCAGGAACAACGGTACGATCCATTTGTGCTAGCAGATCATTTTTTTGCCGGTAAGAGACCAGATAAATTGCAACCGAAACAAGCAGCAGCGCAGCTGCGGCAGCGCCGTATTTCATCCAGCCATAACTTAGTTTTCGGACTCTCGGACGTTCAATTCGCCTGTCAATATTTGCTTTAATATCATCTCTTAATTCCGAAAACTGAGACTCGTTGTCACCATTAATCAGCCCGTCATTGACCTCAAACATATTGTAGTAAGACTCCAGGAATTTTATTTCCTCAGAACTAGCAGTTTGTTGTCTATATTTTTTAAGAATTTCTCTAAAATAGTTTTTGTAGGCGCTTTTCATGATCCGTTTTATACTTATATGAGTCGAAAAACTCAAATTAGCCCACGCGGTAAAAAAATTTTTATTTTTTCACATTACATCAATGAAGAAGCCGCTTTTTTACCGTGCCTGATAGTATAACATAACTGCATAAAAGAGCATTAACGATGTTCTGAGCTTATTCAAAGCCTTGCCTAATTGATTTCGCACTGTTTTTGGAGAAATCTGCAGCCTCTCAGCAATTTCCTTGCTACTTAAATCATCTTCAAAACGCATTCTGAAGATGATACGCTGTTGCGAAGGGAGGCTTTCAATCAGCTGATCAAAAGCTTCAAGAAATTCGTCATGTAATATTTTCGCATCAGCATCACCGAGCACGCCTTCAAGTTCAGCTGCAGTATCGGGAAGCGCCGCATACTTACCCTCTTTCTCGAGATGTTTAAATACCCCATTTCTGGCCGCAACATTTAAATAAGCAGGAAGGTTTTCAATAGGACTTGCTGTACCCCTGATCCAAAGCTGAACAAATACATCCTGAGCAATATCCTGAGACCGTTCCATATCATTTAGCCTTTTAAAGGCAGTATTAAAAACGAGTTTCCAGTATCTGTTGTATAAAATGTCAAACGCATACTTATTACCCTCACTCAGTTGGAGCAAGAGCTCATGGTCTCCGATACTATTTAGACTTTCAGGGCACATCTTCACCTATATCAACCAAATCTATAAATATTTATAATATTCCCTGCGCTCATTTAACATAAATAGCACTATACCTCTGCTTTTTAATACCTCTGATTAAAAATCCTCCTTCAATATTGACATTGGAGTGATTTTTTAGTAAAAAATAAAGCAAAGTTCACTACACATCAAGCACAAGACTAATAAAACCACCACCTAAACTATAGTTTGTTAACTTTTTTACACCAGAGCACCCGTTTAGCAAAGATATCGCACATTCCTCATGAATTACAAATGCCTAAGGCACGCATGGACAGTTAGCAAGAATGTTCATAGAATAAAGCAGGTAAAATGTTAATGCAAGTTTATTTATAGGCTATTGCCGCGCTTGATGGCCCTGCTAATGGAAGAAGTGAGGTGGTTCTAAATCCGACAATATTAGCCCATCTGTTAAAGTCTGCAAATGTATAATCAAATCCCGTTCCTGTTTCAATCAGCATATTTAAACTCATCATCATACCAAAAACATTTTGCTTTCTTTCGTCATCTATGATGCCTTCAATAGCTACAAATGCCCCATTAGCTGGGAGAGCATCATAAGCTTTTTTCATTAAAGAAATTTTATTTTCTTCGTCCCAGTCGTGCAGGATGTTCCCCATTACCACAACCTCGGCATTGGGTATTGGCATGGTAAAGAAGTCGCCGCTTGCGGCTTTTACACGATCTGATAATCCGAATTGCTGGATGGTAGCGTTTGCAATAGGCTCAACCGGAGGCAGGTCAAAACTTGTACAATGCATATGAGGGTTATATTTTGCAACCATAAGCGAAAGCAACCCGGCTGAACCGCCTATATCAACTAATGTATTATATTTTTGAAATTCAAATTTTTGAGCAAAGGTCATAAAATTCCCCATTTGAATGCCGCTCATTGCATTGGTAAATTCTTTTAATTTTTCAGGGTCCTCATATATTAAACCGAAAAAATCCTCACTTCTTTTGGCTTCGTTTTGAGGAAGTCCCGTAAGCAGCCCCTCGCCTAAATTACCCCAAAATCCATATAAACGATTGTTCATCATTTCAAGGATACCTCCAATATAGGACGGCTTATTTATATCTAAAAATGTATCTGCATCAATGGCATTCGAATAAATGGCTGTTTCCAAAATACCTTCACGCGTTAAAAAACCAAATACAGTTAACGTATCTAAAAAATCATAAACATTTCTGTCTGTACATTTAAGTCCTAAAGTTTCTTTGACATCTTTGGCTTTCATAGTTTTCTTTTCCGAAAGCTTGCTGAATAATTGAAAACTCACAGCGGTCAAAAGAATTTTTGAAGCCCAAAAGCCTGTTCCAATTTTCATAATGTTTTCAGGCGATGGCTGATTAGTTTGCGGTTTCATTTTTTTCTATTAATTGTCAGTTTTAATAATTGGTCGTGCCCCCGGAAAATTCTACTGAAGCCTGGTTATCTAAAATACAAAGATTAATTGGATATAAAGCCATTATCTAACTGAACAACAATAATTTACTGCAATTTCTAAACAATCTATCTGGCCTTCGATTGTACTGTTATCATCACTATCGAAATCTAATGTGCTTTTTGACCTTACCTGCATTATTCCCTTTGTACAAAAGGTATATGGACAATGGCAGTAGCAACATAACCAGAAGGCACACCAAAGCAGGCAAAAATATAATTTTTACAGCAGCGATAGCTTCATCCAGATCTACAATAGCCCTCAACATAAGGGTGGCAGAAAGGCAGATCAGAAACAAAAGCAATGAGATTAGATAGTACCTTGTTCTAAGCATAGATTTTAAGATTTTATTGTGATTTCTGTCTGTTGGTATCTATACGAGTTGAGAATACAAAACGCTACAGACAATAATGCTATTAAAACAAGTGATAAATGCATGCTTTGATAGTAGTTGTTAGTACTGCTTCAGGAAACTATATAATGAGAAATATTTTCAACTTCGTTTAAAAACGCAACCAGTTTTGTATTTTAAATAATTGTTATCTTTAGTAAACCAATATAAATTAATATGGTAAATATAAAATCTAAAGAAATGCTATTTGCTGGACTAATGGGAGTAGGCGGTTTTGATCTTACTACTAAACTCCTTTACCCGATAAAATATCTTGCACCAACCTTTATAATATCATTAGCAGTTTGGCTTTATTGCTTTTATGTGAATAGGTCAGTAAGAAAATACGGGAAACAAAATAGTCGTGACAGTATTTTATGAAAATCGTAATACTAGACGGATATACACTGAATCCAGGGGACCTGAGCTGGGACGAGTTAAAACAATTTGGTGAAGTAACCCTGTACGATCGCACCCCAGTAGACAAAGTTGTTGAACGCACAAAAGGGGCAGATGTTATATTTACCAATAAAACACCGGTAAACGCTGAGGCATTAAACAGTCTTCCGGACTTAAGATACATTGGAGTCCTGGCCACTGGTTATAATATTGTGGATACCGCAGTGGCCAGGGAAAAGGGGATAACAGTAAGTAATGTACCAGGTTATGGTACGCCGTCTGTCGTGCAACTAACCTTTGGCCTTTTACTGGAACTTTGCCTACATGTACAGCGCCATAGTGATGCGGTAACCTCCGGCCGCTGGGCTTCCGCTCCCGACTTTTGCTTCTGGGATTATCCGCTGGTTGAACTGACAGGAAAAACAATGGGGATTATCGGATTTGGTGATATAGGCCGGCAGGTTGCTGATGTGGCCGCCGCATTTGGAATGAAAGTTATTGGAACAAGCCGGAACCGGACAGATCAGTCTCACCGCAGTAATTTTAAATGGGCAGAAATACCCGAACTGCTGGAGCAGTCAGATGTTGTCAGTATCCATTGCCCTCTAACACCTGAAACCAAAGGGCTCATCAATAAAGAAAACTTACAGCGAATGAAAAGCAGCGCTTTTCTTTTGAATACCTCAAGGGGCCCTATCATTATCGAAGAAGATCTTGCCGAAGCATTGAACAACAGTAAAATTGCCGGAGCGGGCCTCGATGTGCTTTCTGTTGAGCCRCCTGCGAAGGACAACCCGCTTTTCGGTGCAAAAAACTGCATCATTACACCTCACATCGCCTGGGCAACAAAAGAAGCGAGAGCCAGGTTAATGGAGGTAACTATTGCCAATTTGAATGCATATAAAAATGGGAATCCTGTAAACGTGGTAAACTTGTAACTGAAGACATGATGCACATCCTGATTTCCCCCAATGCCTTTAAACACAGTCTGAATGCCGAAGAAGCTGCGTTTGCTATTCAGGAAGGTTTAAGGCGAAGTAAGGCCGGTGTGACCACTGAGTGTTTCCCGGTAGCAGATGGCGGGGATGGTACAGCAACCTTAATTATAAAAAAATGCAAAGGCACATTATTGGATGTGGCAGTACACGATGCGCTGGGCAGACCAATAAATGCTGTATTTGGCCTGATCGATAATGGTGCAACAGCCGTTATAGAAATGGCAGACGCATCAGGAATAAGGTTACTTAAACCCGAAGAGCTTAACCCTTTGCGTGCCAATTCTTCCGGTACAGGGGAAATGATCAGAAAAGCACTTGACCAGGGGGTTGAAAAAATTATAATCGGCATGGGTGGCTCAGCTACTGTGGATGGTGGCACCGGCATTTTGCGTGCCCTTGGTGTCCGTTTCTTAGCAGCGAACGGCAATGAGTTAGCCATTCTTCCTAAGGATCTTAGAGATTTAGCGACTATTGACCTTTCAGCCCTTGACGAAAGAATATTGAAATGTGAAGTGATTGTTTTGTGCGATGTAGACAATATGCTACTAGGTAACCAGGGATCTGCGGCTGTATTCGGCCCGCAAAAAGGTGCCTCCCCGGATGAGGTAAAAAAATTGGACCAGGCGCTTAACAAACTTTCAGGCGTGGTTTTACACCATACAGGCAGGGATATGGCTGCGATAAAGTACGGAGGCACTGCAGGAGGCGCAGCTGCAGGCTTATATGCATTTCTGAATGCCCGACTGGTAAATGGAATAGATCATTTTCTTTCACTTACAGATTTTAATTCTTCACTGGAGCGGGCAGATCTGGTCATCACCGGGGAAGGGAGTATTGATGCGCAAACCTTACAGGGAAAAGGGCCTTTTGGCGTAGCATACCGTGCCAAACTTAAAGGGCTGCCTGTGGTTGCCTTCGCGGGGAAGGTGCCACTGAAACGGAATGTAAATTTACAGGCATATTTCGATGTATTAATGCCTATTGGAAACCAGCCAGACGATCTCACAACTGCGTTGGCATGTACAGCAGATAACCTTACACGGACAGCCGAAACATTGGGCAATATGCTGGTCTTGATGCCAGAGAAAAGAAGCTGAAATAAAAGGCATCAGGAACTGATCACTACATTTATGTTATCATGATGCATGTTTAAGTGATAATGGCCACTGCTCACCAGAATGGTGAGAAAAGTTACATATTTTGCTTCTGGTCGGAAAACAAAAAAAACCTGAAATCAGTTGATTTTCAGATTTTTAGTTGATTTTAATATTAGTCTATGCGGGGTAGCTGGGAGTCC
>NZ_JBFTIZ010000012.1:0-31572 GCF_056395165.1 Pedobacter sp. 10L46_2 | reverse complement strand
GGCATACATACAGCAGCAACTACTTCTCCTCAAAAAACTGACTATAAGTTTAAAGGCAAGATCTCAAGAAAAGTATTGGAAAATTATTTAGATCGTTCAATAACTATGCAAAGGATGCTTACCGGAGAAGGCAATTTTGACGATAACTTAAGGATGATTAAAAACATAGGTGCTAAGTTCATCGGTCGCGCAGTTTGCCAGTGGGGAGGCGAAGCTGATCTTTTAAAGAACTTTGAGCAGGAAAAACAGCTGGCAGCTAGAGTACATCAGGTAGATCCGGATATCATTTTACAAGCTTGTATCTTTGAAATCGTTACCCCTGAAATTGAAAAAGTTCCTGTACCGGAATGGGCATTTAAAGCACTCAGCCTTCCGGTTGAAAAACGAAACTTCCGCTATTCAGATATACTTTATGCGGACGGAAGAATGAATAAACATTGGGGAAATTCGGGCGTGCCCGACATCAGCAGATCTGAAACAAAACTACTCTTCTATTTTCTTGCCGCTTCATATATTGATGCAGGCATAGAAGGTATACACTTTGGCCAGGTTGAGTTAATGAATAAAAATGATAAGAACCTTGATCATTATGCGCAGGTATTAGATCTTATCAGAGGTTATGCAGCTAAGCATGCCAGAAGAAAGATGCTGATATGCGACTCACATGTTCCAAGTGGTGGCTTTGTACGCGAAGGCAAATTGCTTATGGACTTTCATTCTTTCCCTTTAAGGATTCTGGAAACACCTGAAAAACCGGAAGAAGCAATTCTTAAAGTTGGGCATTCTGACGCTCTTTTTAACCGCAGCAAAGGCGGAATAACTCCAAGTGGCTGGACATGCGAACACCTACCCTACTTGGCAGAGCTGGATAACTTTGGTGCAAGTAAGTCGCCGGGCAAACCTGTTGGAGATATTTACGTTTGGGGGTACGATGAGATCAGCTGGTTTGCAAAGCAAAGTGATCAATACCGTCGAGATTGGCTACACCATGCCTATAATTGGCTTGCAAAGGCTGATCCTAATGGATTTCTTGAAATGCCAGGGAGCAGACAAACTACAAAACTTACCAATAAGAAATGGTATGATGCCAATAACCGCAGTGCCGCCGTGCCTAATGGACATGGCGATGAAGATACAATCAGAGATATTTGGGCCAAAGGCAGAACCAGCGCAGACTTAACAAAAAATTAATCTGTTTATATATTTTCTGCAACACTATTTGTTTCTTTTTGCAGATCAAAATGATGTAGATGTACCCGAAAGATGATCATGCTCTCCTTATTGATCTAATAGCCGGTAGTGATAAAGCTTTTTCGAACGTTTATTCCACTTACCATCGTCAAGCTTATACTTATTTATTCAAGCGTACCGGATCTGTAACATTCGCTGAAGAGCTGGCTCAGTTGAGCTTTATTAAACTTTGGAAAAATGCATCTGCATTAAACCCAAATATAGCCCTAAATGTACAGCTATTCAGAATTTGCAGAACAGTAATGATTGATGAAATAAGACGGTTAGCCGTACGCAAAAGCACAGAAATGGGTTACCTTGATGTTGTTGGAGAACCTTCTGCAATCAATGATGCCCTGGTAAAACAGCTTAATGACGACATCCATTCTGCAATTTCGGCATTACCTCCGGCAAGGAAAAAGGTCTTCCAGCTAAGCCGGATCGAAGGGTATTCCCATAAAGAAATTGCACAAATGATGTCTATCTCTACCAGCACCGTAGAAGACCATATCGGAAAAGCCCTAAAGCTCCTTAGGAGAAAATTAAGAGACAATGTTTTCTTTTTTTTCCTGTAACACGCTTCGACCCTCATGTTACCAAAATATTAATAACATTAAATTTATGTAAAGAGCAGAGGCAAAGCATTTTGGCTGCGTATTAGTATTATAAATGCGATCAAAATGGACAAGCAACTGCTTCAAAAATTCCTCAATCAACAATGCAGCCCCTCTGAGGCAGAATATGTACACAATTGTCTTAAGAATGATCCGGGCTTATTAGAACGTTTGCTGCCGGAAGAAGAATGGATAGAAGCCGGGCGTGTTAAAATACTATGGTGGCAGCAATTCAATTGGACAGCCGTTGCTGCCGTACTGGCTTACGCTGTTCTAACAATACTTACAGTGAAATACCTTGTTCCAGAAGGAAATAAACAACAACTATCTTATCAACAACCCGCGTCTCAAAATAAGCAGATTACAATACACAATTCCGATTCAACGGCACAGGTAATCAATTTAAAAGATGGCTCCGTTGTTAAATTGAGTCCGAACAGCACCCTTCAATACCAACAACCATTCCCCCCAAGCCAACGAAATCTAATGCTGCAAGGCGAGGCCACGTTTGATGTAGCCCATGATAGCACCCGTCCATTTACAGTTACAGGAGAAGGCATCAATACCACAGCCCTAGGAACCTCCTTCCGTGTAAGAGCCTTTAAAGGAACTAACGTAGAGGTGCGACTCTTTAAAGGAAAAATAATGATAGAAAGAGCAACCGGGGCATCAAAAGAACCATTCAACCAGGTTATACTTTATCCTGGCCAGCAGTTTCGCTACGCTGCCGGAAAAGTAAAAATTACTCAGTTTGAGCAAGGCTTAAGACAACAAATGCAAATAAAAAAACCAAAACCATCTGCAATTGAAAACACAGCTCCTATGGTTGGTGGGGTACTCGAATTTGATAAAACACCATTAGCGCAAGTTTGCTCAGAACTTTCAGAGCGCTATAACCGACCAATAAATTGCAATAAAGTTCAAAAGCCAATCCTTTTAACCGGGCAATTCAATGGAACAGACAAGCTGAAAGAAATACTGAATAAAATCGCATTGCTAAACAACCTGACTATAACTGAGCTTCCTGATAGCTCTTATCAAATTACAGAAGAAAAATAAGAAATCATCATTTAATAAAAACCATAATAAATCACAATCTACTTTAAACAACCAAAATCATGCAGTTAAAAATTACTCTTTTTTTAAAACGCTTTAGCAGAAGGCTCCTATTACTTCTGCTAGGGCTCAGCATCACCTCTCTGGGTCTTGCCCAGGTAAATACGGGGGGCAAGGTAACCGGTTCAATTAACGACGAAAAGGGCCTCCCACTTGTTGGTGTTTCTGTTATGGCTGTTAACGAGTCTACTCAGCTAAAAAAAACCACATCCAGCGATAGTAAAGGTTTATTCACCTTTACCGATCTGCCTGCTGGTAAAGGATATTCATTTATAATCAGTTACGTTGGCTTTCGCACGCAAAACTTAAAGAATTATGAAATTAAAGCCGGCGAGCAAATTTCATTAATTGTGAGAATGCTGGAAGATCAGAGCGACCTGAATGAGGTTGTAGTAGTTGGTTATGGCACGCAGAAAAAAGTGAACCTGACAGGTGCCGTAGCCACTGTAAACACCAAAACGCTTGAAGATCGTCCGATAGCCAACATAACCCAGGGCTTACAAGGAGCCGTTCCCAATTTAAATATCTCCTTTGGAGACGGCAGACCAGGATCAGATGGAAAGATTAATGTACGTGGTTTTACCTCTATTAACAGTGGTGGTAGCGGCGGTAGTCCACTCGTATTGGTTGATGGTGTTCCCGGTTCAATAAACAACCTGAACCCTAAAGACGTAGCGAGCATCTCCGTACTAAAAGATGCCTCGTCAGCCGCTATATATGGTGCCCGTGCCGCTTTCGGTGTAGTTCTGGTAACCACTAAAAACGGGAAGAAAGGCAGAACTACAATCAGTTACAGCAATAATTTTGGTTTTACAGCCCCAACAACAAGTACCGATTTTATGACCGATGCTTATGATGCTGCAAAAATGAACGATGAGGCCTTTATCCGTGCAGTAGGAAATTCATATACAGGTTATACGGACGAGGATTACGCATACCTGTTAAGACGCAGAACCGACAAAAGCCTTCCTGATTACATTATTGACAACAGAAAAGGTAAAGACCAGTATGTTTATTATGGCGATACTGATTGGTGGCATACCATATTCCGTGATAGGCAGACTAGTATGGATCATACCCTATCTGTGTCTGGCGGAAGTGAAAATACTGATTTTCTGTTTTCCGGACGTATGTATCAGAAAAACGGAATGATGCAAATAAATCAGGACAAGTACAAATCCTATAACCTACGTGCTAAAGTAAATACCAAAGTAAACAAATGGTTAACCGTTGGTAATAACTTACAGTTCAACGCTTCTAACTACGATTATCCAGGATGGGGTGTAAATGCCAATTTTGTTTCAGTATCCGTACACGCATTACCATCCTATTTGCCAATGAATCCAGACGGCACAGCAACCTATCGTACAGAACTGAACAACTACACTATTGGCGATGGTCTTTTTGCAGATTTGCTGCATGGCAAATCTAAAGGGAACGAAAAAGAATATGAGTTCATCAACCTATTTAACGTAAATGCTCATTTAGCCGAAGGACTGGAACTAAAAGGTAACTACACCTATACCTTTAAGCCATCGAGCAACTGGGCACGCAGAGCACAGGCACCATGGTCAATATATCCCGGAGTGATCAGTCAGTTTGGGTTTGATCAGTATTATGAAACCAATTACACAAGGCAATCACATGTCGTAAATATATTCGGAGATTATACCAAAACATTAGGCAAACACACCTTCAAAGCATTACTAGGTTATAATCAGGAATTAAATACTTACAAAAGAGTGTTTGCACAAAGAAACGACCTAATATCACAAGACCTAAATGATCTCGATCTTGGATCAGGTGATGTTCTTGCTAATGGAAATGCCAATGAATATGCATTGCTAGGAGGATTCTTTAGGGTAAATTATGATTACGAAGGCCGATATCTTTTAGAAATAAATGGACGTTATGATGGCACCTCTAAATTTCCTCCGGGAAGTCGCTTTGGATTTTTCCCTTCCATTTCAGCAGGATGGCGTATCAGTCAGGAGAAATTCTTTCCCTTAAAAGGAATTGTTGACGAGCTTAAATTCAGAGGATCCTATGGTTCGCTCGGCAATCAGCAAGAAGCAGCAGAATATGGCTATATCCCACTACTATCCCGTGGAACTATAGACTATATAACTGATGGAAAAAAGACTGAATATTTATCCTCTCCAACTCCTATTTCTCCTAACCTAACATGGGAAAGAGCAACTTCTGCAAACTTTGGAGTAGATGCAGGATTTCTGGATAATCGTTTAACTGCTACATTTGATTACTATGTTCGAAATACTTTCGACATGTTAACAGCCGGAAAAACTGTATCCTCGGTTTTCGGTGCTGCTTCACCAAAACAAAATGCAGCAGATTTGCAAAGCAAGGGCTGGGAACTTGCCCTAAACTGGACACAGAACGGCTCATTGGCCGGAAAACCATTTAACTGGAATGTTGGCTTTGGCATATCAGATTACACTGCCGAGATCACCCGATTTGATAATCCAAACAACCTGCTGAGCAACTACTATGTGGGGCAACAAATAGGCGAGATTTGGGGTTATCGTGTAGGCGGTTTCTTCCAAACAGATGCAGAAGCCCAGGCTTATAAAGTAAATCAGGACTATGTTAATCAACAACGCTTAAAAGCACCTGGAAACTGGGCTAAACTATCTGCCGGTGATATAAAATTTCTCGACATCAACGGCGATGGAGTGGTAAATAATGGAAAAAACACACTAACAGATCATGGAGATATGGAGGTGATAGGGAACTCTCTGCCTCGTTATTCTTATGGTATCAACGCAGGATTCAACTGGGGTAACTTTGACCTTTCGGTGATGTTCCAGGGAATAGGAAAACAACAGTGGTATCCTGGAAACAATGCCGATAAATTCTGGGGTCCCTTCTCTCGTCCATATTACTCTTTCGTAGATAAAGACTTCCTAAGTGACGTATGGACTCCCCAAAACCCAAATGCTTATTTCCCAAAACTGCGGGGTTACGAGGCATTAAATGACAGAGGAGAGTTAAATGTTAAAAACGATAAGTATTTACAGGATCTGGCATACATCAGATTAAAAAATCTAACTATAGGATTTAGCATGCCCGAAACCCTATTGAAAAAGATAAAGTTGTCAAAAGTAAGGGTGTATTTAAGTGGAGAGAACCTGTTTACTTTCACCAAACTGCGCTCGAACTATATCGACCCAGAGCAAGCAGCCGGCGATTATAACAATTCTACTGCAGATCCAAACGCAAGGGTATATCCTTTCAGTAAACTTTACTCTTTCGGTTTAGATGTATCCTTTTAACTATTAACTATACTAAGATGAAAAATATAAAAATATCAATAATTGCCCTTTGCATCCTTTTTACGGCATGTAAAAAGGACTTCCTTGACAGGCAACCTTTGGCTCAAATTTCACCTGATGCTTTTTTCAGAACAGAAAGCGATCTAAAACTTTATACCAATTCCTTCTATACTGTTATTCCCTCTGCCGAAGGCATCTATAACGAGGCTGTAGATAACGTGGTAAAGTCCGATCTTGGAGAGCTGATTACAGGAAACCGTACAGTACCTATTTCCGGAGGTGGCTGGACATGGACTGAACTGAGAAAGATCAATTACTTTCTGGAAAATTACGACAACATTATGCCTGCAGAAGCCGGTAAAAAGTATGCAGCAGTAGCAAGGTTTTTCAGGGCATACTTTTACTTCGACAAAGTTTCCAGATTTGGTGATGTACCATGGTACTCAAAAACCATTGCGTTTGAGGACGAAGAGGCCTTATCAAAAGCACGCACACCAAGGGCTCAGGTAATGGATTCTGTACTTGCGGATCTTGATTTTGCCATTGCTAATGCTGATGAGGGCAAGAATGTAGAACGGGTAACTAAATGGACTGCGCTGGCACTAAAATCCAGAATATGTCTTTTTGAAGGTACATTCAGAAAATATCATTCTGAATTTTCGCTACCAGATGCCGATCGTTTCCTGCGCGAAGCCGTTTCAGCTTCAGATCAATTAATGACCACAGGTCCGTATAGCATATATAAATCAACCCCAGAAAAGTCTTACTTCGATCTCTTTGCCTCGAAAGCTGCAATAGATCAGGAAGTTATTTTAACCAGACGTTTTAGTAACGGATTGCAAGTTTGGCATAACTTAAATTATTATACCATTACGGCATCGTATGGCAGGCCGGGTTTAAACAAAAGTCTGGTAAACACCTACCTCATGAAAGACGGCAGCAGGTTTACCGACAAACCGGAATTTAATAAGATCCAATTTTACGAAGAAGTACAAAACCGTGATCCACGCTTAGCACAAACCATCCGTACGCCTGGCTACACGCGTATAGGAAATACCAAAATTTTAGTACCCGAGTTTAATGCCTCAACTACTGGTTACCAGGTTATAAAATACGTAACAAGCGAAGCAAATGACTCATTCAATAAATCTGATAACGATATGCCTATTTTTAGAATGGCAGAGGTATTGCTAAATTTCGCTGAAGCAAAAGCTGAACTGGGAGAAGCAACACAACCAGATATTGACAAATCAGTTAAACTATTACGCGATAGAGTTGCAATGCCCAATTTAAATATTGTTGCTGCAAATGCTAACCCCGATGCTTATCTTGCTGCACAGTATCGAAATGTAAATGGAGGAAACAAAGGTTTGATTTTAGAAGTTAGACGTGAGCGCAGAATTGAACTGGTAATGGAAAGCCTGCGTTGGAATGATCTGATGAGATGGAAAGAAGGACACCTGAATGCAGAACCGTATAAAGGCATGTATTTCCCGGGGCTTGGTAAATATGATCTGGATAAAAACGGGACAACTGATGTGGAAATTTATACTGGCAACAAACCCACAGGACCAGGAGTACAGTTTTTGAAACTAGGAAGTGAGATCATCCTTGAGAACAACACTAGCGGTGGCAACGTATTGGTTAATCCGGGCACACCAAAAACGTTCCGTGAAGACAGAGACTATCTATTTCCAATTCCAATACAAGAGCTTCAGTTGAATGGGAACCTGGTACAAAATCCTAATTGGGAAGGCAAAAATTAATTTATAATAACACATATATGAAAACATATCTTAAACATCTGGTGGTAATTTTGGCCCTAAGTAACTGTAGTATGCTTGCTATGGCAAATAGCACAAATACAGACTCTTTAAAAGTAATGACCTATAACATTCATCACGCAAATCCACCTGCTCAGGAAGGCGTAATTGATCTTCAGGCAATAGCTGATGTCATTAAAAGTCAGTCGCCAGATCTTGTAGCTTTGCAGGAACTGGATGTATTAACTCCGCGAAGCGGTAATGTTGATCAGGTAAAAAAGCTGGCAGAATTAACAGGCATGTATAGTTTCTTTTCAAAAGGAATAGATTACGACGGAGGAGAATATGGTGTAGCTATACTCTCTAAATTTAAAATCAACAAATCTGAGCGTTTCCCCCTTCCGTTTAAAGAAGGACTAAAAGCAGAGCAACGCTCATTGGCAATAGTAAATGTTACACTGCCAAATGGCAGCAAATTGGACTTTGCCTGTACCCATCTTGACCTGAATAATGAGCACCGTTTATTACAAGTTGCCGAGATCAACAAGATATTGGGAAATAGGAAAACAGAGGTTATTTTAGCCGGTGACCTTAACCTTACCGCTACTACCCCTGCTATGGCTATATTGGAGAAACATTTTACCCGCAGCTGCGATCAGAACTGTGCACCTACTATCCCAGATGTAAATCCTGATAAAGAGATTGATTTTATTCTCTTAAAAAAAGGAAGTAAACTTAAGGTTGCCTCTCATCAGGTTATAAATGATATTCATGCCTCAGATCACCTTCCTTTGGTAGTTACTTACTCCAAATAAGAACTTTAATTAAGCGCGTAACTGCATGCGCAGATACGCGCTTAATTATCTCCTACTTCCGATCTTCATAATGTATATTTGTTTTAACTTAAATTTAGATTATGGATTTAAAACTTCAGGGTAAAGTCGCTTTTATTAGTGGTTCTACAGCAGGAATAGGATTTGCAATTKCACACAGCTTATTAAAAGAAGGCGTAAAAGTGATTATCAACGGTCGCGCCGAACGTGGTGTTGCCGATGCCGTTGAAAAATTAAAAAGCCTTGTAAAGGGTGCAGATGTTTCAGGCCTGGCTGCCGATTTCGGAAATACTGAAGAAGTGAATACATTAATCAAAAGCCTTCCCGATATTGATATACTCGTTAACAATGCAGGTATTTTTGAACCAAAACCCTTTGAAGAAATACCGGATGAGGATTGGTTCAGGTTTTTTGAAGTAAACGTAATGAGTGGCATCAGACT
This sequence comes from Pedobacter sp. 10L46_2, assembly GCF_056395165.1. Taxonomy (NCBI): domain Bacteria; kingdom Pseudomonadati; phylum Bacteroidota; class Sphingobacteriia; order Sphingobacteriales; family Sphingobacteriaceae; genus Pedobacter; species Pedobacter sp. 10L46_2. The sequence goes on along the minus strand of NZ_JBFTIZ010000012.1, from coordinate 22,281 downwards.
ATCCCGTAACCTATTTCCAAAAATGCTAAAGAAAAACTGGGGTCGGATCATATTTATTTCAAGCGAATCCGCAGTTTTTATTCCGGATGAAATGATCCACTACGGGATGACAAAAACAGCACAGTTAGCCATTAGCAGAGGCCTGGCCGAGCTTAGTAAGAACACTGGAGTAACAGTAAACAGTATTCTTCCTGGCCCAACTAAATCTCAGGGTGTAGGCACTTTTATTGAAGATTTAGCAAAAGCAGGAAACATTTCGGTTGCCGAAGTAGAAGTCGATTTCTTTAAGAACATGCGTCCAACCTCTTTGCTGCAGAGATTTCTTTCGGTTGATGAAATTGCCAATACCGTTACCTACTATGCAAGTCCATTAGCATCTGGTACAAATGGAGCTGCAATTCGGGTTGAAGGTGGATTGGTAAGATCGATTTTATAAAGAAAAAGCTGTCAAATATTACTTTATCTTACTGATATCAAGTTCCCAATCGTCTGTTCTAAAAGGTGCTACGGGCAAGCCAGCTTTACTAAAAAGGTTACCTAGGCCTGCATTGCTAAATTGGTAGCGAACAGCAACCGGTACTTTTACCAGCTTATTTGAAACAATGATTTTATTTCCTTTTATTTTAACCGTTGCAGGGTGAAACACCTTATCGGCGCCAGCTATAAAAATCTCCTTTGGTTTGTCGCCCTTCAGCATTAATCCTGTTTCGGCGTAATCTAAATCAATCTCTGCATTACTTCCATTTACATTTAAAGAGTTAAAAATCGGGCTTTTATATGCGCTTTTTTTTAAACCGTAAGTCTCGACTAAAGCCAAATTGGCCAACCGCAGACCTACATCCTTCTTATTGGTCGGATGGATGTTTAGTGTATCGCTAACCAAATCTGAAACTACTACCATTCCTGTTTTTTCTGTAGCCAGATTCTTTGTCTGTGCTTCCCTCAATAATGCACCGATATTATAACTATCATACTTATAAGGAGCTATTTGTACATAATAAAATGGGAAATTGTTATTCCAGGCCTTGCGCCAGGCACTTATCATGGTATTCATTAATTCAGTATAACTTGATGCAGTTGTGGTGTTACTTTCGCCTTGGTACCAGATTGAACCTGCTATGTTATAATTAACGAGCGGGGCAATCATTGCATTGTAAGCATAACCTGGGGCAGTAGGCCACCATGGAGCAGGCGTTTTTTTTGCTGCTGCATCCTTTAAAACCGTGTTACCTTCTACTAAATTTTCAGGGGTCCAAACTTCGGCCGGTGTACCGCCCCAATTGCTGCTGATCAGTCCTATCGGTACATTCAAATCCTTATTCAGCTCTTTCCCAAAATAATAGCCTACAGCACTAAATGCCTTTAAGGTATTGCTATCGCAAGCCACCCAGGTACCCTCGGTATTATCCTGAGGTGTTTTTGAAGTTGTTTTAGGTATTCTGAATAGTTTGATATTTAGTTTGCTAAGTTGCGAAAATTCGTTTTTAATGCTTGTAAGTCCATTATTATGACTCCATTCCATGTTAGATTGTCCGCTGCACACCCATACTTCTCCTATAAATATATTTTCGAGTGTAATTTTATTTTCACCTTCAAGCAAAACAGTATAGGGTCCACCTGCTTGTGGTGTTTGAATACTAATTTGCCAGCTTGCATTTCCATCTGTTAATGCTTCTATGGTTTTATTATCCCATGAAGTAGTAATTTTTATCTTTTCACCAGGCAAACCCCAGCCCCAAAACTTAGTGGTTGATTTCTGCTGTAATACCATATTGCTGCCTAATATATTTGGCAAACGGATATTTGCATATAGGGAAAAGGTCAAAAAAGTAAGGATCAGGAATAGTAAGGGTTTTTTCATTTGGTTATATTTACAATGCCTTTAATATATAAAATTATTTATAAAGTAAACTCTCGGTATCATTCAATTCAATTTGAATATCTACAAAATATTGATTTTTCTTTCAAATTTTTAATTATTCTTGCACAAATTAACTATATAGAAATTACTGTTCTTAAATAGGGCTTTAGTATATTTGATAAAACTAAAAAGATATGTAACAAGCTAATATTATAAATTTGCGAAATCTTCAAAATATTTGAGGCATTTAGCACTTAAGAATCTTGAGCCAGAAACCTAGGAAATTTCAAATAGCAGCAAGAGGATAAGTGAAGAGTGCTCACGCGATAAGCGTGGGCTCTGCTTTTCGTTGCGCGGTCTCCTAGGACCTCTGGCTCGGTAAGTGGGGTTCCACGCTTTCTGCGTTTATATCCCTCCTATCAGATTCCATATAATATCAGCCATGATCATTAAATATGGAAGTACTCATAACAATACTTTACGCGCTTATACACCTATATAACACCTGTGAAACACCTGTTATTACTAAGCCTGGACCGAACCATTTATATACTCTAATACAAGAAGCAATGAGTAAGTATATTAATAAAAAAACCGTCTTGATTAAATAAAGACGGTTTTCTAAATTGTGTGTCCTCGAAGGGATTCGAACCCCCATCATCAGAACCGGAATCTGACATTCTATCCATTGAACTACGAAGACAAAGTCCGCAAATATATAAAATTGATTGAATACATTAATGCTTGTTTCAGACATTAACGCATTATCTAACACTAAAAGCAATAATAACTATCATCACCAGAAAAATATAACAATTAGGCTTTAACTATTTAATACAAAACAATATATTTACCTTATCAAGTTCTGTACGGATCAGAAAAATCAATACAACAACAAAGAACCAAACTAACCTAATGAAACTACATTTAACTCTATTGGTAATGATATGCCTTGCAATTGCAAGTTGCAGTAAGAAACCTGCTGAAAACCAACCTGGCGATGATGTTAGTTTAGGCAATGACTCTTTGGTTAAAAGATTAAATCTAAAAATCTCGGATAAACAAAACCTGATCGTTAAAGTATTGGTTTTTAAAGATAGTAAAGGCAGTTATGTAATTGCCGGAGCTAAGGACAAAAAATACTGGATCGGCTATTTTGATGGGTCTGGCAATCAATTAAAGGTTAAAACTTACACCGAAGACCCTACTGAAATTCCAACAGCCAGTGGAACCAAAGTTCAGGTAGGTTATAATTTTTATATCAGAATAAAGGAAGTAAATAAAGTTATTTATATCACCCGGCAAATGAGAGAAAGCCAGATAAATAATGCGGCCGATCCGTTTATTGAAGACTTCACTAAAATTGACATCAACAGCAGTGCAATTACGAATACTTACACCTCCGTAATACCTGGCAAAGATGAGCCTTTCACTTCTGAAATGTTGCCATGGACTAACAGCCTTACCGAGATCACAAAAAGCAAATTAGACGTTGCTGGTAAGATTGTAAGCTCTGTAAATTACATATACAATCAGCAAGGAACCCTGGCAGGAAGTTTTCCTTCTCCAAGAGACCTTAAATACGCTGAAAAGGCCCTTTCTGATTCAGAATATATTCTGGTAACCAGCGATTTTCATTTTGTTTGTAAAAGACTGGCTGATAATTCAGTAAAATACGACATAGATCTTCTTGAAAAAATCGGAGAAATTAGAAGCGGTGTTATTAATGAAATAAAGATTAACAGCAGTTCAATTGAAATCGATTATTCGGTGGTTAATAAAGACGGTGTTAGCATTAATGTAAGAAACGAAATAAGGTCAACAACCGGAGAAGAGCTGTAAAGCCAATACAAGGCACCTTTGGTAATAGAATTGTTATATAATTTATTAAAGAATGGTTTTCTCTTTGATAAATGTTCTATTTGTTAAAAAATAATTATGCCCTCCGTTCAAAAAAAATCTGCCCCACTTTTACTTGTTCTGTTGGCCTTTCTTATCGTTTACGCGGTATGGGGATCAACCTATTTTTTCATTTCTAAAGCTGTAGCCGGCTTTCCACCATTCTTTTTAGGTGCATTTAGATTTATCATTGCGGGCACACTCCTGCTTAGCTGGTGTATTTTAAATGGTTTGCCGGTATTTAATAAAAAGAATATATTTCATGCAGGTATAAGTGGTATACTGATGCTCGGCGTGGGTAATGGAATAGTGATCTGGGTAGAACAATTTTTACCAAGTGGACTGGTTGCCATTATGGTTTCGTCAGCCGCAATCTGGTTTGTGATATTAGATAAGGGCAAGTGGAAAGAAAACTTTAGCAACAAATTTACTGTTGCCGGTTTAATCATCGGCTTTTTAGGTGTAATCCTTTTATTTTGGGAACAGCTAACTGCTAGTTTTTCTGTGCAGCAAGATTCTCGAAATGTTCTGGGAATGATCCTGTTGATTATTGGTCCGATTGGCTGGGCTGGTGGATCGTTGTATTCAAAATATCATCCTGCGCCTGATACTCCTGCATCGGTTTCTACTGCATGGCAGATGTTAATTGCAGGAGTTTTATTTATACCGGGAAGTATGATTGCCGGAGAAATGAATGGTTTTCAGTTTCAAAATGTTTCCGAATCAGCATGGTGGTCAATTGCCTATCTGATCATATTCGGATCAATAGTGGCATTTAGCGCCTATGTATGGCTACTACAGGTTCGCCCTGCAACACAAGTAAGTACTTACGCTTATGTAAACCCTGTGGTTGCGGTATTACTTGCTGTATTTTTTGCAAATGAGATCATAAGCATTATTCAGATAACGGGTTTAATTGTTATTCTGGCCAGTGTTTTACTCATCAACTTGTCTAAATATAAAAAGTCGCCCGTTAAGGCGACTTAATTCATAAACTAAAATTAACCAATATTAATTACCGCTAAATTTGCCTCACGATAATTAATTCTGGTGCTGAACTACAGAATAATACTTTAGTTCAATAATATCATTTGGTAAGGGTTTAGTGTTCCATGATTTGTGAATGGCCAAAGCCGCTCCTACTGCAGTTGCCTGCGCCATAAAGGCTGCAAATACTTCAAGCTCAGGAAATGCAATGGCTAGCAAATTCATAAATATGGCGTTTTTACTAAATCCTCCGTCTACAAATATTCGTTTTACCTTGGTGCCTTTAAGCACCCTGTTTGTAGCTATATATTGCAGATTTACCAGATCTAAAACGAGTTGATGATAAGCTATAATATCTGATGAATAGTCTGCCAGGTTACGCTCTGCAAAAGAAGTAATATCCGATTGGGGCTTATGCTCCAGCTCTTCAATGATCTTTGGATCGTACGGAACAGAGCGATAAGTGATGATGTCTGTACCGAAATGAGCTGCAATTCGTTTCACCTGTTGTTCATGCTCATATCCTGAAAAAAGACGTGATGCTTTAACCGGCTTACCCTCGTATTGCAAATAACAAAGGCAATCATTTTCTAACTCTTCTGCAGTAAGCGGACTAGCGTTAAAAGGGTTAAGGCTAATGCACCATGTACCGGTAGATAATAAAATAAATGGCTCATGGAAATTTACCAGATAAGGCACCAAAGCTGCTGAGCTATCATGAAACCCTGCCCCTACAGCATAATTGTTGCCAGGAAATGCAGCTGGCATTACACTGTTTGAAGGAACAATAGGTGCAAGCTTTTCCAATATACCTTCCTTTTTAACCCATTCATGGTAAGTGCTTTTAGTGAAATCCCATAAATTGGTATGACAGCCAATACTCGTAAGATCAGAATATGCTTCGCCCGAAATCAGATAACTAAGGTATTGCGGCAAATGAAGCGCATACTTTATTCTTTTAAACAGGTCAGGGTTCTCGTACTTAATCCGATACAACTGCATTCCCGAATTCAGGCTCCCCAATACCGGAGATGCGGTGAGATTAGAGAATGCTTCTTTTCCCCCGTAGGCATTATAGAATTGTTCTGTAAGTTCCTCTGGATAGGCTTTCAGATAATTATATAGTGGTGCCAAAGGATTCCCGGCCTCATCTATATAAACAAAGCTGGCACCGTAAGTTGCAAAATTAATAGACTTTATTTCGAAAGCCGGATTTCTAAAAACCTCCCTTAAGGAATCAAAAACAGATAGCCTTAGGCTTTCCAAATTCTCACACGGGTCCCCATCCTCATCTACAGTTTCAGTAAACCGTGCCGATCTCTCAAAAACTATTTTATAGTTCTCATCAAAAAGAAACAGCTTCTTATTGGTCTTACCAACATCGAAAATCGCTATTACAGGGATTGCCTTCATTTTAACTCCCATCAATTACAACCCTGTTGCTACCGTTTTTGCTCCACGGTTTTTAATTAACTCTTGTCGCACATTGAATTTTCTGAAAGCCTGAAGTGGTGATAATGCTGCTCCTGAACGTAAGCGTGCTTCTGCTACCAACGGACGTACGTCTGTTCTGAAAGCCTGCTGTAAGATCTCCTGACTGCGTGCTACATCATTAATAGCTTGTGCTTCCTGTAAAGCAACACGATCAACAGATAGCGCCTGAGCGTAAGCAATCATTATAGCTTCAACAGATTGTAAAAGGTCTTCGAGCGGATCTTTTACATTATGTGATGCATCAATCATCCAACCCAGATCTTCTCTATGATCCATTCCACGGGCATCCATGCCTTCAACAAGTTCATTAAATATAAGGAACAGTTGATACGGTTTAATGCTACCGGCGGTTAAATCATCATCGCCATATTTTGAATCGTTAAAATGGAAACCACCTAGCTTTTCTTCCATCAGCAAAAGCGAAACAATTTGCTCAATATTTGCATTTGGCAGGTGGTGACCAAGATCTACCAAAGTATATGCTTTTGGCCCTAGTTTATTGGCAAATAATAAAGATTGTCCCCAGTCTCCAACAGTAGTTGAATAAAAATTAGGCTCAAAAGCTTTATACTCTACAAATATCTTCCAGTCATTTGGTAAAGCCGCATAAATTTCGCGTAAACTTTCTAAAGTGTTATGGAAGGCTTTTCTGAAATTAAGCTGCCCCGGGAAACAAGATCCATCTGCCAGCCACACAGTAAGTGCTTTAGATCCCAATTCAACACCCTGACGAATAACTTCTATGTTATGGTCAATGGCATGTTTCCTCACTGCTTTATCTACATGCTGTAACGACCCGAATTTATAACTTTGTGCCTGATCTGGCTGATCCTGAAACGTATTTGAGTTCATAGCATCAAAACGTAAACCATGTTGTGCAGCTAAAGCTTTAATTGCATTGGTATTATCAGCAACATCCCATGGAATGTGCAAAGAAATAGCACCGCTTGAGCCATTAAGCTTGTGAAGCAAACCTATATCTTCAATTTTTTCTTCCAGATTTCTAGGCTCACCCCCTGAAGAGAAACGCCCAAATCTTGTTCCACCTGTACCTAAAGCCCAACTTGGAATAGCAATCTGGAAATCTACCAGTTTCTGAATAATACTTTGAGCATTAGAAATTTCTGATGTAATGAAATCAAGCTGACGCTCATGTTTGGCCAAAAGGTCGCTATTATGTGATTCTAATTGATAATTTTCTAGTTTCATCTGTGTAGGTTTTAAGTTTTAACGAACAAAGGCATTTGCAACGCCCCCATCCACATTCAATACATTACCTGTTGATTTATTCATTAGTCCGCCAACAAAAGCAAAACATGCATTAGAAATATCCTCAGGCAATATCACTTCATTAAGCAAGGTACGCTTTGCATAGAAAGCTGGCAACTCTTGTACCGTAATTCCATATGCTTTAGCTCTGCCTGCAGCCCATTCGCCTTCCCAAATCTTACTGTCTGATATTACAGCATCAGGGTTAACTGTGTTTACGCGGATATGATCTGTCCCAAGTTCAGCTGCATTTAATCTGCTTAAGTGTAACTGAGCAGCTTTTGCAGATCCATAGCCCGCGTTGTTTGGTCCTGAAACCAACGCATTTTTGCTAACTATATTCAATACATCGCCACCAATAGCCTGTTTACGCATTACCTCTACTCCAGCCTGAGTAACTAGAAATTGGCCCTTTACCAGAATATCATATAAAAGGTCCCAATCTTTTTCAGTATGCTCTTCAATAGGTTTTGAAATAGAGATACCGGCACAATTTACCACTATATCTACCCCTCCAAATTCCAGACTTGCTTCTTCAAAAGCATTTTTAATGCTTGCTGAATCAGTCACATCTAATATTACTGCAGTATAAGCATCCTTACCGAACTCATTGTTAAAGCTGTCGTTCGCTTTTTGCAGCCTGCCTGCATCATTATCATTGATTACAGCACATGCACCTTCTTCTATAAATTTGCGGGCAATGGCTTTACCAATACCGCCGGCGCTGCCAGTAATGAGGGCTACTTTACCCGAAAGTGGTTTTGGTTTAGGCATTCTTTGCAATTTTGCCTCTTCCAAAAGCCAGTATTCAATATTGAATGCTTCCTGTCTCGGTAAAGAAGTGTATTCAGATATGGCTTCAGCGCCTTTCATTACATTGATGGCATTAGTATAAAACTCGGCAGCAACTCTGGCAGTTTGTTTATCCTTAGAGAAAGAAAACATTCCTATTCCAGGATATAATATAATTACCGGATTAGCATCACGCATCGCCGGACTGTTATCATGTTTACAAGAATTATAATATTCGGCATACATTTTACGATATGCTTCAAATTCAGGGGCCAATCTTTCTTTCAGCGCTTTAACATCACTGATGTCTTCATTAGGAGCAAGTTTAAGTACAAGCGGACTTATCTTAGTGCGCAGAAAATGATCAGGACAACTTGTTCCAAGTGGTGCTAAACGATCTAAATCATTAGAGTTAATAAACTCCAGCACTCTTGCATCATCAGTAAAATGACCAGCCATATGGTTTTCACTTGAGCAGAATCCTCTTAAGACAGGAGCAATAGCAGCGGCTTGCTTACGCCGTAGATTTTGTGCGGCGCTTTCAATTTTCTGACCTCCAAATACAGGTTTTTTCTTACCGTAGTTGGCTTCAAGATATTCGGCACATTTTTCTATTACTTCAAGTGTATTGATATAACTTTCGAAGGCTGTATCTCCCCAGGTAAACAGCCCATGCGAGCCTAACATAATGCCTCTTATGCCTGGATTGTCATCTAAACATTTACGCAATTGCAATCCAAGCTCAAAACCTGGTTTTTGCCATGGCACCCAGCCAATTGTTCCGTTAAATAATTCTTTAGTGATACGTTCACCATCTTTAGCTGCCGCTATTGCAATGGCAGCATCGGGATGCAGGTGATCTATGTGTTTAAAAGGTAAAAAACCATGTAATGGCGTGTCAATAGATGGAGCTTTAGATTTCAGGTCATATATGCAATGGTTAAATAATTCAACCATTTCATCTTCATGTGCAAGTCCTCTGTAAATATTTTTAAGATTTCGCAAGCTATCCACATACAATGCAGCTAAACCGCTTTGTTTCAATGTACCTAGATCTCCTCCGGATCCTTTAACCCACATTACCTCGGTATCCTGCCCGGTTAAAGGGTGCTTTGTAATTGCCTTACAAGAGGTATTGCCACCTCCGTAATTTGTAAGTCTTAGATCAGCACCTAGTAAATTTGAACGGTAGATTAACAATGCAACCTCATCACCAGCCAGTTCTGCAGCCTTTGCATCATCCCACAAATAACTTACATGTTTAAAATCAGTTGTTCTAACAGTCATAAAAATATTTCATTAATTAAATTTGTATTTACTTGATTGAGTTTCCGTAGCCAACAATTAGCACAGAAATAATAATAATAGCTATACCTGCTATCACGGTCCCGAAAGTTTTCTTCTTAACTCCCGACCATTCCTTTAATGCAAGACCCCAGGCGTTAGCAATCAGAATGATAAATGCCATGTGCAGTATCCATGAACTGGCTCCGTTACCTAGTTTACTTTCGCCCATTCCATAAAAGAAGAATTGCAAAAACCAAGTGGTACCTGCCAGCGCAGAAAATATGTAGTTCTTTAAAAGAGGTGTCTCTTTGTTGGTATAATCACCAAAAGTCTTGTTACGGAAATTCAAGATCATACACCAGATCAGGTTGGTAGTTAACCCTCCCCATAATATGAGGATATAGGTTACATTGTTCTGGAAAAGKAATTCGCCCTGCCCCGGATGTGTGCTTTTCCAAATATCATTTGCGGCATTGGCCATGTCTTTTCCGGCATCAATACCAAAGGCAAAACAAGCACTAAGGATACCTGAAATGATAGATACAGTAAGGCCCAGACCAATTTTGTATTCGTCATTAGATGGATCGGCTTTACCTGCCGCTACCAGGTCTTTTTCTTTCATGCCACCGGCCTTGCCACAAACTATAATTCCGATAACACAGATTGCTAAACCCAGTAAAACCATTTGCCCCCATTGGCTGTTCAACATATCTGTTAAACTATCCTTGCCCGGTTTTGGATTAAAATTATAATATACAGAAGGGATTATTGCTCCGAAAACAGAACATAATCCAAGAATAATAGAGCTTCCTAATGATACCCCAAGATACCTTACACCCAAACCATAAGTTAAGCCACCTATTCCCCATAAGGCGCCGAAAAAGTAAGTAAGTAATAAGATTTTACCGTTTGTTGCAGCAATGATATCTGTAAAACCGGGAATAGTAAGCCATGCTGCAAAAGGCGGCACAAGCAACCATGAAAAGATACCACCTACAATCCAGTAACTCTCCCAGGCCCATCCCTTAACCTTCTTATAAGGAATATAAAAACTACCAGAGGCAAAGCCTCCTATAAAATGGAAAATGACCCCGAAAATTACTTGCATACTTATTGAACTTTATATTTGGTTAAAATAATAAGCCTAATTTATACAAGTAGATTTTTAAAACTGTCATGTACTATCATGAAGAAGTACAAATAAATTCGTTACAGTCTAAAAAAAATTAGATTGATGCTCTGCGGGTATAGTAAAAAGGTACTTCGATATGGCGCCTGGAGTTATCCAGGATAAGATTTGCAGCCACTGTACCCATAAATTTAAAGTCAGTTGAAATAGTAGTAATACCGTTTAATAATATTTTCTTTAAAGGGGTCTCATTGTAAGATATTACGCCTACATTCTTTCCTATTTTATATTTCATACTAATAAGCCGTTCTAATAAAATAACCAGATCGGCTTCCATTAAATTAATAAAAGCTTCTCCTTCGTTTATTGGCTCAATAGATATATCACTTACTACATGATGAGAAAAGGCATACTGCTGACAAAAGCGATGGAACCCATCTAAAATCTCTTTAGGGAAATAGCTTTTTTTAGGGAAAATGATTTTTAGTGTGTGGTATTTGCTGAGCTCATTACGGGCCTGTTCCAAAGCGTCGTAAATATTCTTTTCAAAATTCTCATAAGCCGCAGCATAGTCGCCATCAACCCCTTTTATTTTTTTATCCAGTAAAACCAGTTTTTCTTTTGGAATGGTATTGATGATATCTCTGGCATATTCCTCGCCTTCAATAAAATGAGGAATGATCACATAGTGAGAATATTCTTCTTTTTTATCGGTCAGAAATCGTTTAAAAAGCCTGAAATCATTGTTATAGATATAAAAATCTACAGATACATCCTCACCCAATGCAGCAATAAATGCATCGTAAACAATCTTTTTGTGTGCGCTAAGTTTATTGAAAAGCAGAAACACCTTTAGTTTCTGCTTAAAATCTATATTGGCAATATAATAGCCTTTACCCGGAACGGAATTAATTACACCTATGTTTTTAAGGTACTTGTATCCTTTTTCAGCGGTGTCACGCGAGATCTCCAACTTATAGCTCAACTCATTAATAGAAGGCAATAAATTGTCTTTCTTTAATTTACCCAGCTCAACGGCTTTTATAATTGCACTGGACAGTTGCAGATATTTAGGCGTTGCAGAATACTCATCAATATGAATAAAATCAAAAAACTTAGTCTTCATCTTTCTAAAAGTAAGTAATTTAATGCAATTGGTCCATACCAGACAAATAACTGCTATTTGATTTCAAACTGATATTTACCTGCTCCAATGTTTGTTTTGGCAGCAACAGCTTTTCCATCTTTAAAGGCCTTTTTCCCCTCTGTTAATGGGAAAGTAATTGTAGCACTTGAATTTGCCGGAATAGTTACGGTATAGATTACAGCATTTCCTGATCTTTTCCATGAAGATATGATCTTACCATAAGGACCGTCGTGCTCTGCCTCGAAATGTTCTAACCCTGAAACGAAATTAGGACGAAGCTGAATATTCTTAAATCCCGGTTGTTGTTCATCAGGGTGAATTCCACCCAAACCTTTAAAGAACCAGCCACCTATTTCGCCAAACATCATATGGTTTAAAGAAATGTCTCTTTCGGCTTTTATATCCCAGTTTTCGTATAAGGTAGTTGCTCCATTCACAATCCACCATCCCCATGAAGGGTAGGTATCCTGAGCTGCAAGTTTATATGCTGTTTCGGCCTGACCATTGTCACTCAATGCATTTAATATTGCTTTTGCACCCAAAACACCCACGTCAAGGTGCATTCCATCGGCAGCAACTCTTTTAGCAAGGTTCTCTGCAACTTTTGTAATAAGCTCTTCAGGTACCAATCCCCATTGCAGGGCAACACTTAATTCAGTTTGTACACCTGATGCATAAATGCCCGTTGTGCGGTTTAAATACTTATCGTTTATTGCCTTTTTAATTTTCTCTGCAAGGTTGCTGTAATAGCTATAATCGGCCTGCTTACCAAACATTTTTGCAGCCTTTGCAAGGATAACTGCATCTACATAGTAATAAGTAGAAGAGGTATATTCCAATGACGATTGTGATTTAACAGGCACCCAATCGCCTCTGCCAAAGGTTGTTAATCCTGCAGGACTAATTTGCTCTATGTAATTCACATACCGTTTAATGCTGTTGTAAGAATCTGAAAGCAACTTACTATCGCCATAAAACATGTATATATTCCATGGAATTATAGCAATTGTACTTGTCCAGTCAGTTCCATTTGCCGATCCATAACCCCATCCACCTGTAGGTATAATATCAGGAAGTACGCCATTTGGTTGTTGTTCGTCCCTGTGGTCGGCAAGCCATTTTTCATAAACTGTAATACCGTCAAAATTAAACAGGCCTGTTTCAACAGCAAAGTGTCCATCGCCAGTCCATCCATTCTTTTCTCTTTGCGGACAATCGGTAGGATATCCCATTAGATTAGACAAGTAAGAATTGTTAGTTGCCCACCATAGTCGATCAATTAGCTTATTTGAAGAGCTTATTTTACCTGTCGGGGTAACATCACTGTGCATAAAGTAACCGGTGATGCTTTCTTTGGTTAATTGTACCGGCTTACTGCTGATCACCTCAACATACTGGAATCCTTTGTAATTGAACTTAGGCATAAACTCAAGTTCTCCTTTACCTGATAAGGTAACGATATCTGTTTGAAAAGGATCGGTATTATCTTTAGGGCGATAGTAAACATCAATATTAGATAGGTCTAGCCTTCCGTTAGCATGCAAGCGTTCGCCATGCTTAATACGAATAACAGTGCCTTCCTCTCCGCTTACTTTAATTTTTGTAACTCCAGAGATATTGCGGCCCAGATCAAAAACATATACAGTGTCGTTAACCTTTTGCATTGTTTTAGAAGGAATTTCTTCGACATTACGAATTGGCTGCATAACCTGACTTACAACATTATTGGACGGGGCAGCTCTAAGCGAGATGCCATTCCACTTTTTATCATCAAAATCTGCAGTATTCCAACCCGGTTGCTCCTTGCGTGCATCATAATGCTCGGCAGTGTAAATATTGTTGAGTACTATCGGACTTGAACTTGTTTTCCAGTCGCCCCCGGAAGTAACCACATCAACAGTTCCATCTTCATAGGTGATTCTTAAATCCAGACAAAAAGTAGGTCTTGCTCTCCAGGGTGCCTTGTCAAAATTCCATACCGCAATAGATTGATGGTTATACCATCCATTACCAAGTAAAACACCAACAGCATTTTTACCTTTTTGAAGTTGGGCAGTAACATCGTAAGAAACATATAAGTTACGTCTGTCGAAACGGGTGTACATAGGGTCAAGTCTATGGTTCCCTACTTTTTTCCCATTTAAATATAATTCGTACAAACCAGCAGCAGCAATATATGCCCTTGCAGATTTTATTTTTTTAGAAGGTTCAAATACTTTTCTGAAATATGGAGCCTCGCGTTTATCGATATCGTTACCATCACTGATCCAGGTACCTTTCCAGTTGTCGACTTTCATCATTCCTGTTTCGAAAGTTGCTACCCCGCCAGATGAAGCTGGTTTACCATCTTTATCCCAAAGCTCAACAGACCAGTAGTATTTAGTGAACGGCTCTAAGGTTTTGCCTTTATAATTAACAAGATTTGCAGACGAGGCTACTTTGCCCGACTCCCACGAAAGGCCCCTTTTTTTTGCTACTTCTGATGAATCTTTACCTACAATAATTCTATAAGCAGTTTGTTTAGCACCCTGACGGGTATCTGTCATCATCCACGACAAGCGCGGATTTAACAAATCTACCCCAATTGGGTTTATTAAATGTTCGCATTGCAAACCTGAGGGTTTAACTTCATTAGAGTATGCTTTTTCTGCCATAGAAATGGTGAAGAGCATCAGCAAGAAAGAATAAAGAAATTTCATTAGAATATAATTCAGGTAAAGTTTAGTGTGTTTACAATGTTAATTTTCTTAGTCATTTTCAGCAACCTGTACTGTCCTGCTCAAAATACAGAATATTTATTTTATTAATTTCTATAGGAATACTAGATTATTCTTATATTTGTCGCAGCAAATGGTTCTTAAAACTTCCTGCTTATCAAGAAAGACTGAGGGATTGGCCCTATGATGTCTTAGCAACCTCTACAATTTATTGTAAAAGGTGCTAATTCCAATTCGCTGCAAAGCGGAAAAGATAAGATTAAACAGCGCAATGCTCCTTATCAATCATCATAACCAAATCTAATTCTGTTCGCGACAAAGTATGTAAGGGATGACCTAAACTATAAATGTATAAAAACATGACACAGAAAGTACACCAAAAAGAAATGCGCTGCTCATCTCCATCTCATTACCCTTCATCTGGTCTTATGATCACTCAAAAACGAATGCACTGTTGCTCTATTTAATGCAACCCAAAGAATTTATTATACACCCATTTATTTAATTCACATGTTAAAAATATACAAAATTTTTGCAGGGATTCTTATATCCTTTTTTTTCCTGCAAACCGTACAGGCACAATCTGTTAAAATAACAGGTACTGTTACCGGAAACCCCGACGGGGAGACTATTCCAGGAGCATCAATTACCATAAAAGGTAAAAAAAGCGGAACAACTACAGATGGCAGCGGTAAGTTTTCTCTAGCTGCAGATGTTAATGATGTACTTAGTATATCTTATCTTGGATATACTACAAAAGAAGTAACCATTACCGCAGCTACAACTACATTAAATATTGCGCTTGATGTTTCGGCAAATGCTTTAAGTGAAGTTGTTGTTACAGCCCTTGGGATTTCTAAAGAAAAGAAATCGTTGGGATATGCTGTTCAGGAATTAAAATCTAAAGATATTGCTACCGCAAAAGAAACCAATATAATCAACTCTCTGGCCGGAAAAATTGCCGGTGTGCAAACTACAAATAGCCAGGGCGATATGGGTTCATCAAGAATTATTATTCGTGGTGAAACCTCTATATCAGGTAACAACCAACCCCTCTTTGTAGTGGACGGAGTACCCGTTGATAATTCGCAGAATCTAGGTATAGCTGGATCAAGGGATTTTGCCAATACCATTTCGGATATTAATTCAGAAGACATTGAATCAATCAGTGTACTTAAAGGTCCAAATGCAGCAGCACTATATGGATCACGTGCAGCAGCAGGTGTTATCCTTATTAAAACCAAAACTGGCAGAGGCCAAAAGGGTTTAGGTATCAGTGTTAACTCCAACGCTACATTTTCAAACCTATTGACCTTACCGGATTATCAAAACTCATTCGGACAAGGTACAAGCGGCAAGTTTAGCTTTGTAGATGGAAAAGGTGGAGGTGTAAACGACGGTGTAGATGAAAGCTGGGGACCAGCATTGGATGGCCGTTTAATTCCTCAGTTTAACTCTAAAGGTGTTGCTGTTCCATTTATTGCTCATCCAGATAATGTTAAGGATTTCTTTGAAACAGGTTTTGCGCTTAATAATGGTATTGCCATTGCAGGCTCTGGAGAAAAACAAGATGTCCGTTTCTCTTACAACAACCTTACGCAAGGTGGTATACTGCCAAATTCTTCTCAGGACAAGAATTCATTATTATTGAATACCACGTACAGAATCACTCCTAAATTAACTTTAAACGCTTCTGCAAATTATATAAAAAGCAATGCCGATAACCTTCCTGCCTCAGGCGGAAAACGTGCAACTGGCCCGATGCTTCAATTTACATGGTTTGGAAGACAGGTAGATGTTAGTCAGCTTAAAAACTATAAAGACGAAAACGGAAACGACTTTAACTGGAACAATAGTTACTATAGTAACCCTTATTTCATAGCCTATGAAAATACAGTTGGTCAGAAACGTGATCGCATTATTGGTAATGCAGAATTAAATTATAAAATTACAAGCGCACTTTCAGCCAACTTCAGGACAGGAAATGATTACTATACAGACCGTAGAAAGATCAAAATCGCTTATGGAACAAATGGTACCCCATTCGGTTCATATGAGGAAGATGCATATACGGTTAATGAAAATAATACCGAAGGTCGTTTAGAGTTCAATAAGAAACTGAATTCAGATTTCTCAATAGATATTTTGGGTGGCGGAAACATTAGAACTTCAACTTTCGAACAAAACGATCAGAAAGCGACCAAGTTGGCAGTAAACGGCTTATATACCTTGAGCAACTCCAGAGATCCATTGGTATCTTCAAACGTTTACACCAAACTTAGAACCTATAGTTTATTTGGATCCGCTCAGTTGGGCTTTAGAGATTATGCATATCTGAATTTAACAGCACGTAACGACTGGGATTCCAGTTTACCAAAACCGAACTTATCTTATTTCTACCCTTCTGTTAATGGAAGTTTAATTCTTACAGAAGCTTTTGATATTAAAAGCGAGGTGCTTAGTTTCGCTAAACTAAGAGGAGGCTGGTCTAAAGTAGGAAAGGCAACAGACCCTTATCAACTGATCAATACCTATAGCTTCACTGCTCCATTTGATGGAAATCCACAACAATCAGTTAATACGATCGACCTTAATCCAAACCTTCTGCCAGAAATCACCAAATCGACTGAGGCGGGTGCCGAAATTGGGTTGTTTGATAACCGCATCAAGCTGGATCTAAGTGTGTACAATACAAACAGTATTAATCAGATTTTAAAAGTTGATGTAAGTTCAGGAACAGGATATACACAAAAACTTATTAATGGCGGAAGTATCAATAACAAAGGAATAGAAGTTCAACTAGGTTTAACCCCTGTTAAACTTAAAGACTTTAGCTGGGACATCAATTTAAACTATTCACGTAATCGCAGTAAGGTTACAGAATTGGATAAAGAAGGACGCATTAGCAGCTATACAATTAATGTGAATTTCCTCGTAGTCGCCAGAATTGGTGGTAAGGTATTCTCTGGTAGTAACGCTACAGGAACTTATACGGGTGTACTGGCAAGTACAATGAGAGGAAGAAATGCTGAAAATGGCGGACTTACCTATACCTCAGGAGGAACAACATTTAATGACGGGATGATCTTTGACGGCGTTCTGGCTGATGGCACTAAGAACAATAAAATCATTCCTGCAGAAGAGTATTACAAAGCTACAACCAATGCAGATGAGCAATTTGTTTACAGCGCTTCTTATATCAAATTAAGAGAAGCTAGATTGAGCTACAACATTCCTTCGCAATGGGTTAAAAAGATCGGGTTACAGGACGCTACTTTCTCAATAGTGGGACGTAATCTTTGGATCATCCATAAAGATGTACCAAATATTGACCCTGAAACTGCATTCAACACAGGAAACGCTCAGGGTCTGGAGGACCTAACTCTTCCAACAACAAGATCATTTGGTTTTAACCTTAATTTTAAATTCTAGACATCATGAAATTCAAATATATTCCAATCCTTTTTTCTGCAATTATAGCAACGGCTTTCACTTCGTGCAAAGACGAGCTGGCAGATATCAACAAAAATCCCAACGCTGCAGAAAACCCCCTTCCTGATTATTTGCTAACAGGTGCTATAAAGAACACTGCTGATGCATACTGGGGAACTAACAATATTAACTCAAGTCTGCTATTTGTTCAGCACTGGTCAAAAATACAGTATACTGATGCCGATCGTTATATTTTTTCTAATACCGATCTTCAGGATTTATGGAACACCGGATATACAAAAGGTATTACCAATCTTAACAAACTGATTGAGCTAGCCGATGCACAACAAAACACCAATTACAGAGGCGTAGCTAAAGTATTAAGATCATGGACATTTCTATTGTTAACAGATGCTTACGGAGATATACCCTATTCTCAATCTATCCAGATCAAAAAATTCGTAACTCCAGTATATGATACCCAAAAAGATGTTTATTTCGGATTACTTAATGATTTGAAATCTGCACAAGCTGATCTCGATCTGAATGGTAAGGCAATTGCAGGTGACATCATTTATGCTGGTAAGATAGATCGCTGGAAAAAATTCGCAAATGCATTAAGGCTGCGCATAGCACTCCGAATAGCCGACCGTGAACCAGAGAAAACCAAATCCGTGTTGGCAGAAATTGCAGCAGAAGGTGGCGCCTACATTAGTAGCAATGCTGAAATAGCACAATTGGTATATGTTGCTTCTCCTAATCAAAACCCGATAAGTAATACATTTGACACACGTAACGACCATAGGATAAGCAAAACAATTGTAGATAAATTGAGGAGCTTAGGTGATCCGCGTTTGCCAATATTTGCCAGCCCTACTAAAGATGCGACGCCTGAAACTTATGTGGGCGTTCCAAATGGTTTGCTAACCAGTGATGCCAACAGCCTTGGTTTAAATAAAACTTCTAAACCCGGCACTTACTTCCTTGCTCCTTCTGCACCTGCGGTTATCATCAGCTATGCTGAGGTATTATTTGATCGTGCAGAGATAGCAGCGCGTGGTTTTAGCAGTGAGGATCCGGCAGCTTTGTATAAACAAGCCGTTGAAGAATCATTAAGGCAATATGGGGTTACAGAAGGTGAAATCACTACATATACAAACCTTCCTGCCGTAAAGTATAACGCTGGTAATTACAAAAAATCTATTGGTGACCAAAAATGGATTGCTTTATTTGGACAGGGACTAGAAGCCTTTGCTGAGTGGAGAAGATTGGATTATCCGGAACTTACTCCTGCCGTTGCAGGTACATTAGGCGGAAAACTACCTGTAAGATTTATATATCCAGGACGTGAACAATCGCTTAACGGGACAAATTATAAAGCCGCAGTAGCAAGACAAGGTGCGGATATATTAACTACAAGACTGTGGTTTGACATAAAATAATATCAAATACCTTTAGCAAGGTAATAAAAGAAAAAAGGCCGGTATCATTAATCATGATACCGGCCTTTTTTCTTTTATTAAATTTTACTTTCAAAGTGATAACTACCAGATCCAATTTCTTTAGTTGTATCTGGCAATACGATCTTAGCTTTGGTATTTGCTGGTACCGTAACATCAAGCTTTAACAATCCATTTTCCAATGTCCATGCTGATTTTACCGTGCCATATACAGTTTCTAATTCTGCCGATGCGTTAGTTATTTTTCCACCTGGTTTCGGCGCAATAACAATAGACTTATACCCTGGCTGATCAGCTACCGAATTTATTCCTGCAATTGTTCTATACATCCAGTCACCTATAGCACCATAAGCATAGTGATTATAAGAGTTCATATCAGGAGTTTGAAAAGATCCATCAGGTTTAATACCGTCCCATCTTTCCCATATCGTAGTAGCGCCCATTTTTACAGGATAAAGCCACGAAGGATAGCTTTCCTGCATTAAAAGATCGTAAGCAACATTGTTGTGTCCAAATCTGGTCAGTACATGGCATAAATAAGGTGTACCCAAAAAGCCGGTTGTCAGGTGATTTCCATAGTCGCGGACATTAGCAACCAGGCGTTCAGCGCATGGCGCTCTCAGTTCTTCGGGCAGCATGTCAAAATGAAGAGCTAAAACATAAGCGGTCTGCGTTCCAGATACCAATCGGCCAGTTGGCGTCATGTACTCCTTCACAAATGCTGCTTTGATCTCAGCAAGAAGTGCGGTGTATTTAGCTACATCATCCTGTTTACCTAATACTTTTGCCGCATTGATCAGCAACTGTGTAGAATGCGCATAAAAGGTCTGCGCAATCAAATATTTATCGGTTACTGCAGCCCTGCCATCATTATCATCATTCGGACGATAGAACAGCCAGTCGCCAAAGTGGAAACCTGAATTCCAAAGATTGTTCTTTGCAACGGATGAAATATAACCCACCCATTTCTGCATACTTTCATATTGTGTTTCCAATATCCTGCGATCACCGTAAGCAACATACATATCCCATGGAATAATTGTAGATACATCCGCCCATCCTGCAGATGCACCATCATTTGGTCCTAATACATTTGGGATCACATGCGGGATCAGGCCATTAGGTTGTTGATCTGTTTTTACATCTTTTAACCATTTGGTAAAAAATCCGGCAACATCCATATTATAAGCTGCTGTATTGGCAAAAGCCTGTGCGTCTCCTGTCCAGCCCAAACGCTCATCGCGCTGCGGGCAATCAGTCGGTACATCTACAAAGTTTCCTTTTTGCCCCCATTGGATGTTGTGCTGTAATTGATTCAGCATGGCATTAGACGTCGAAAACTTGCCTGTTGTTTCCATATCCGAATACACAGCAACTGCGGTTAGGTCCTCAGTTTTCAATTCTCCTGGATAGCCTTCTACCTTCACATATCTGAATCCCTGAAAAGTAAAATGAGGTTCAAAAACCTGCTCTGTATTTTCCTTTAATATATAAGTGTCCTGTGCCTTTGCAGATCTCAGATTTACCGTATAAAAGTTACCCTCTTTTGTAAGTACCTCTGCATGGCTCAAAGTGATCTTCGTTCCTGCAGTACCTTTAGCTTTAAGCATAACCCAACCCACCAGATTTTGCCCGAAATCCACTACTGTCTCTCCTGCTGGCGTTTTGAAAACTTTAAGTGCTTTAAATTGCTCATGTTTCCTTACCGGCGGACCACTCATAGCCACCAGCTTTTCAGTACCTTTTTCCATTGTACCAACTGCAGTCCATGCAGCATCTTCTTTAAAGCCTGTATTGTTCCAGCCGGCTATTTCCATCCTGGCA
Organism: Pedobacter sp. 10L46_2; assembly: GCF_056395165.1. NCBI lineage: Bacteria > Pseudomonadati > Bacteroidota > Sphingobacteriia > Sphingobacteriales > Sphingobacteriaceae > Pedobacter > Pedobacter sp. 10L46_2. The sequence continues at coordinate 983 of NZ_JBFTIZ010000012.1, read as the reverse complement.
TCATAGATCTCACCATCATAAATGTCCGAAGCCATAATTGGTCCATAGGTATATTTCCAGCTCTCATCTGTATTTATCGATTCCTTGGTACCATCAGTGTATTCCACCTCTACCTGCATCAGCAATCCGCGTGTATCACCATAAAAGTTGTGCTGATTTCCAAAACCGATTCGCCCTTTGTACCATCCATTTCCTAGACTTACACCCAATACATTAGCTCCACTTTTCAAAGCAGCAGTTATGTCGTATACCTGGTATTGCAGGTGATCTTTATAACTGGTCCATCCCGGTGCAAAATAGGTATCGCTTACGCGCTGACCATTGATGTTGGCTTCGTACAATCCTTTTGCAGTAATGTAGGCTATAGCCGATTTGACTTTCTTTTGTAAGGAGAATTCCTTTCTAAAAAGCGGGCTTCTTGCAGAACTATCTTTTCCCGCTACGGTGATCCATTTTGCGGTCCAGTCTGTCGGAGCAATTCCCATTTGAAAGAGACCAGGTTCAGACCAGGCAGATGTATTGCCGTGATTGTCTTTTACCCTAACCTGCCAATAATATCTCTTTTTTGATTGTAATTCTGATCCTGCATATTCGATCAATACAGATTGATCTCCTGTGGTAGATCCTTTCCAGACAAGATCCTTACCTGCATTCACTGAGGCCTTACTAGTGCCTACTCTAATTTCATAAGAAGATTGTAAGGTATTTTTTACTGTTGAAATGATTTTCCAGCTAAACCTGGGTTTTGGCGTTTCAATAGCCAGTGGATTTTTAAGGTGCTCAACCTTAAGGTCATTTACACTTAATTTCTGGGCAAGGGCCGTAAGGTTAACGGCAAACAAAAGCCCAAATACTGCACATTTCTGCAGCAACGTCTTAATACATGGTCTCATATTTGATTAATAATGAGTTGCCCGGAAATCCTAAGCAACTCACTATTATCCGTAATTAATTTGACATAAGTGTCATGCACTATCCTGTCC
>NZ_JBFTIZ010000011.1:18560-86155 GCF_056395165.1 Pedobacter sp. 10L46_2 | reverse complement strand
CCTTACCGCAATAATATAAGCAGCTGGAATAGCAATCATATTTGATAGAATAACCAGTTTTATAAAATCCTTGTTCAATAGAACAAGAATACTTTTCAAATCGGCACCAAGAACCTTTCTGATACTGATTTCTTTACTTCTCTGCTCCGCAATATATAAAGCAAGCCCCAGCAAGCCTAAACAAGAGATAAAAATAGCAAAACAACCAAACAGATTAGAAAGCACACTGAGCAATCGCTCTGTTTTTAGCTTCTGCTGCATACCCTGATTAACGAACTGGAGATCTGCGGGATAAGAAGGATTGAGTCGAAGGCTAATGTCTTTGATAGACTGAACTGATTTGCTTAGCGATTGATCCGGATTAAGACGAAGCAGCAATACTTTGCTTTGAGCAATGTTGCAATAAAATACGGTAGGTTTTGACTTTGCACCCAGCTGTTCGTTTGTATAATCTTTAACAACACCAATTACATTTAGCGATTGATCGCCCCAGGTAATTTTAGAGCCCACCGGATTTTTAAGCCCCATCGTTCTCACGGCACTTTCATTTAGCAGTAATGATGTTGCTGTATCAGCAACAAATTTAGGTGAGAAATCCCTTCCCATCACCATAGTCGTACCTATCGTTTTTACAAAATCGAAACCTGTACTTCGATAATCTATTATAGAATTATCATTTGCCGCCTTACCTGGCCAGCTAATATCTCCGGTTATGGTGCCTCCCTGAGTAAATGAACTTGCAAATTCTGTTGCCGAAACAATCGCGCCAGCATTTTTTAGCTCCGCTTTAAAGATCTCCAGCTTCTGCAGCTTTAACCACTCGCCTTCCAGATCCAGTTGCACCAGGTTATTCTCGTTAAACCCTAACGGCTTATTTTTCATGAATTGGATTTGGGAATAGATCACAATAGCACAAACGATCATACAAATTGAGATGGTAAACTGCACCACAACAAGTATTTTGCGCATCGGCAATGAGGACTTACCTATTCCGGTAAAGCCTTTTAATACCTTTACAGGTGTAAAAGATGACAAATAAAACGCGGGATAGCTTCCTGCAAGCACACCTGTGAATAAGATTAGCGAGAGTAGTGTTACCCATGTGTAGGGTGACTTGTAATTGATTTGGATAGAGATATCCAGCAGATTATTAAAATAGGGCAGCACACCCTCTAGCAGTACAAATGCAATCAAAATACCAATTAATGAAAGCACAAGTGACTCCATTACGAACTGACCAATCAGCGTTTTTCTGGAAGCACCAAGTGCCTTGCGCACTCCTACTTCTCTTGCACGTTTTTCTGATCGTGCAGTTGAAAGGTTCATATAATTAATGCAGGCAATTAGCAGAACACAGAACGCCAGAAAAATGAACAGCCTTACCTGATCAATCCTTCCTCCAGCTGACTTACCATTTTCAAAATGATCATAAAGATGGTATTTGCCAAAGGGAAAAAGAAAAGCCTGGAGAGTAGTCTCCTTATCATTTTTCTTAATCAACTGTCTTACTCCAGCATCTGTAACCTCGAAGCTAGCTTTGTCTTTTAACTTGAATAAAGTAAAGCAGGTAATGCTTCCCCAACCATTGTCCTTCTCTCCGGGATGTTCCTGCTCAAAAAATGACCAGGGTTGCAGTGCTTCGAATTGATGGGTCATGTTCTTTGGCAGATCTTCTACTACCGCAGAGACCTTCAGGATCTTACTATTATCCCACTTTACGCTGCTGCCTAAAACGTTCACACTTCCAAATAGCCTCTTAGCCGCTGAGGCAGTAAGTAAAACCGAATTGGGTTCGCTTAAAGCTGTTTCGGGGTTTCCCTGAATAAACTTGTAATCAAATATCTTCAAAAAGCCAGGGTCAACATTTAGGGTAGTCAACTTAAAATTGTTATTGGCAGTACCAAATAATTTCGTTGACTCGCCCATAGCTATCCTACTGGCAGTTTCTACCGAGGGCAAGCTTACCAAAGCAGCACCTGCAAGCTTATTTGGGGTTGCGTCTGTTGTTAAAAGTTTCCCATTTACATTTAGGGTAAGTTTAGCAGCATATATACGGTCTATATCCTTAAATTGTTTATCATAACTCCATTCGTAACCCACATACATCAGGAGCATTAAACAACAGGTCATACCAATGGCTAACCCTCCAATGTTGATCAGAGAAAAACCTTTATTTTTCCAAAGGTTTCTTAAAGCTATTCTAAAGTTGATTAAAAACATATCCGGGGTTTTTCATCTCTTACGCCAAAGATATGCCATTCTCAGAAACAACTCCATACACCTAAATATCGGCCATTTATATTTATGCCGGCGATTTATTGTTCATTTCCGTACAATCTATGTACATAAATGTACAGTTAGGTTTTAAATAAGAAAAGCGGCTCAGGAAGCCAAAGCCCTCGCCGCTTAACTAACTAACCTAATAAATTATGGGGTTACTGTTATCTCTTTTACTGTGGTATAATTGTACTTTTTGAAATTATCATTTACCCTTACGCCTACCCTCACATAGTAAGTAGTGGCATATTTCATTGCTGCATTTGTGGTGATGGCAACTTCGGTATTTTCATTTGGGATAACGGTTACCAGACCATTTGCAGGATCGAAATTATTGTTGCCTACATACTTTGTAGTTGACACGAACAACCTGTAATCAGCAACGGTAGGTTTGGTTTGTCCGGCTGGCGCCTCATTTCTGCTAAACTTAAATTTAGCAGAGATCTTTTTGTCGGCGGTAACTACCAGATCACCCACCCATTCTACAACTACATACGGCACTACATGAAAATCGTGGGTTGTTGTACCCTTGACATCAATTTCCTCTGCTGTTACCGGATAAAAGGGACCCTCAATTGGGCTAATGCGATATTTGCCGGCAAATAACTTGTTGTTTATATAACTACCATCTTGTTTAATATTTAAAAACATGGGGGTTGGTGTACTGCTCCAGCTCAGTTCTTCCATTCTGATTCTGGTGTTCCCCTGGCCTTGTTCAGCCTGTAAACCCTGTCCTTTATCGTCAAGGATTGTTCCTTGCAATACTGCCGAAGGGGCCTCATAATCGTCAATTTTACAGGAATGCAATGCTGCCACTCCTGCAAAAAACAATAACATAAATAATATCTTTTTCATACCTGATTTCTGTAATGGTTAATACTGTTCGTTTTGTTTTAGCTTAGGATTTGCTGCAATCTCAGCACCCGGAATAGCTTCATAGTAATATTTAGTAGCCACGGTAAATCTTGAATTGCGCTCTTCCAGTCTGGCATCAAAAATATACTTGCCCTTTACATAATCTGGCGCTTCAGGAACCGATCCTTTAGCAAACAGGAAGGGATTAAGCTTTCTCCAGATTCTCGAATTAACTTCCAGATCGGCAGTTCTCCATCTCAGCATGTCCCACCAAAGCTTATGCTCAAAAGCAAGTTCCTTTCTGCGCTCTATCCTTACAAGCTGCAATCCTCTTGTTGGCGCCAGTACATATGACCCAACACCGGTTCCCGGTGCAAGTGCCGCACCTGCAGAAAGCTCGCCCTGATCTGTTAACAATACCGCTCCTGCCCGCTCACGAATGGCATTGATTTGTACAAAAGCATCATTTTGAAGGTCAACACCGTCTAAGTTATTTACACCATGCTGTGCAAGTTCTAACGCTGCTTCGGCACGGTTTAGCAATACTTCTGCATATCTGATTTCAATCCACGACTGAGTAGACTCATGGAGTTTGGTAAGCGCCGCTGAAACATTTGGATTTAGATATTTGCGTCCATGAAAACCGGTAACGGTGGCATTGTTTGAAGAAGTTGGGCCATCCAGGCCAGTAGGGTTAATTGACTGCCCAGTAGACAATACAATTGGCACCTGACTATTCCATGTTCCTGCCTGTTTTACGTTTGGATTATAAAATGGATTGGAAGAATAAGCTGCTGTTGAACCCTCTGGCACCAACTTTTGTATAGGGGTGGCCGGATCTATACTTTCGATAAATGTTCCGCGACGAAGATCGGTACGCAGTCCTTTAAAAGCCTGGCCCGGCAATAAAACTGTGCCTCTTAACCTTGGCTCGCAATTTTCAAAAAGCTGTTCTACATAATCATATACGATATAGGTTCCATCAGGCTTAGTGGTCTGTATCTCGCCACGTGAATTCTTTGGCAATCCATCAAAAAGCTCTACATAATCCAAAGTAGGATTAAAACGATCGCCATAAGTTGAAGTCATGTGTGGCGGCGAATAAACTGCATCGAAACTATGTACATTTTCTACAAAGGAATAACCTTTTGAGAAGATCGTTTCGGGACTCTCCGTGTCCAGAAAAAGTGCAGCATAATTATTTGCAGAAGCAATTTTATCTGTGGGCGACCATGTTTTTTTATAAAGAGAATACTTACCTTCAATCATTTTTGCAGCCTGAAAGCTTAATTTAAAATAATCATTGGCCTTTGCCGCCGGAATGCCATTAAGCATTATGCCATCAACAACATATTGAGTACCATATCTGGCCTTTGAACCGGCAAAAAGCGCAACGCGCGATTTAAATGCCGCAGCAATATTCTTATTTACACGTCCCTTTTGCTCACTTGCCTCATTCATGTTTGTAATGGCATAATCAAGATCTGCCAGTATAAAATCATAAACTTCCTGTTCACTGCTTCTTGGAATCTGCAATTCTTCTACGTTGGCATTTAAAGCCTGAACCTGACTTGTAATAGGTACTCCTCCGTAACGCTTTACCAAAGCAAAATATGTAAAAGCACGAATAAAACGTGCTTCAGCTATCCATTTATCAACCTTTGGCTGTGTTAGTGACGCGGCATAAGCAGGTAAATTTTCGATCAGATAGTTGGAATAGCGAATAACCTGGTAACCGCTTTTCCAGTACCCTCTGGCAGGATTTACAAAACCTCCGTTGTTTCGATTGGCATTTTCTCCGGTATTTAACATGGGTAAGGCGATTTGATTCCAGGTATTAAACCCTTCTGTGCCATCGCCGGCACTGTATTTAAAATCCTCAATAGGCATGCGGCTATAGAGAGCGGCCATATAGGCCTGCATTCCCGCATCTGTGAACAGATCCTTATCCTGTACAATATTTACAGGGGCAATGTCCAGTTTATTACAAGCGCATACTGCTCCAAAAAGAAGCATAAATGCTATATATTTTAATTGTTTCATAATCATTTGTCTGGATCCTTATTAAAAGCTAATGCTTGTTCCGAAATTAATTGTACGGCTGATTGGATAGATGTACCCATAAAGTTCTGAAGGGCGCTCGGGGTCTAATCCTTTAATCTTCGTAATGGTTAGCAGGTTGTATCCGTTGGCATATACGCGTAATCCTTGTATCCCTATTTTTGTAAGTATTTTTTTAGGAAGTGAATAACCAAGCTCAGCGCTCTTTAAACGCATATAAGCACCATTTTGAATCGCCCTGCGCGAATTGTCGTTAATAACCGTTCCCGTATAAGCGTAGTATCCTTGTACCCATTTATTGGCGGGATCATAAGGATCTGCTTTGGGATCAACAGGATGCCATCTGTCCATAAACATATCCAGCGCATTTCCATCGAAGGCCAATGGCTCTCTAAAGGCTTCAGGATAGGAAACATAAGACATCGCGCCGCCCTGGAAAAGCAGGTTCAGATCAAAACCCTTGTAATCGAAACCAAGGTTAAGCCCAAAATTTAGCAATGGATAGTTATGCCGGGCATCGTTTCCATCAGCACTGGTACTGTTTGGATTAATGGCAGTAGCAACTGGATAACGGTCCAGATCATCAAAAGTCCCGTCGCCGTTCCAATCCTCGTAAATGTAATCGCCAGGAAGTGTACCTCTACCGGTAAACTGGTTATAATTGGCAATCTGCTCAAATGATTGAAACTGTCCTACATACCCAAAGCCAAACCATACATCATTATAGCGGTTGAGTTTGTTGTTTCTCCAGTTTTCCTGTGAATTTCCTGCACGTCCAAGTTCTTCATAAATAATTTTAGTACGTGTTAACGATACATTTCCGCTGATGTTATAGCCCAGCTCTCCGAACCTATTTCTGTGACTTAATGCAAGTTCAAGCCCGCGCGTTTCATCACTATTCAGGTTTTCCTGTGGCATATTTGCACCAAATGAACCGGGTACAGTTACCAAACGGTTGCCTAAAAGTCCATCCCTGCGGCGTTTAAATGCATCAAATGTAATCCCAAGTTTGCCTTTCCACAATTCAGCATCTAACCCGATATTGGTTGTTTTAACCTCTACCCATGTGAGGTCTGGATTTGGTACTGCTCTAAAGCCAACTGAGTTAACAAAACCGCCATCAAACATATAACCCCCACCAAGTGCTTCTCTGTTTCCATTAAACGGATAATCGTAGCCCGAAAGGAACTGATACCTTACGTTTCCATCATCGCCCATAATACCATATGACGCCCTGATTTTCAGGTTATCGATAAATGACAGTGATGAATTATTTTTCATGAAAGATTCTTCAGATATGCGCCATCCAACAGAAGCACCCGGAAAGAACCCAAATTGTTTCTTATCAGAAAACCTCGAAGAACCATCATAACGAAAGCTAAACTCGGCAAGGTATTTCCCTGAAAAATCATAGTTCAATCTGCCTATTACAGCTCTGGTTGCTGTTTCAGATACACCGTCAATATTGGTATTTGCCACCTGGCCTAGTGCTTTTCCGGCAAATAGGTATTCAACAGGCAAGGCAAGATCACGCTGTGCAAAAAAATTATCGGCACTCGAAGTACCTTCTTCGTAGAGTACTAAGGCGTTTATGTTATGTTTCTTTATACTTTTTACATAATTCAACGAGAGTTGCAATAATGAGTTAGGTGTTGTGCTATACCTTCTAAGCAACTGATCGGGACCATTCTTATTATAGGCGGTATAAGAATCGCTTGCTGCATTATAATCATATACGTTATAACCTTTTCTATAATCCTTAAAATTGTTATTTCTGGCATCGTACGAGAACAATCCCCTTGCGGTTAATCCATCAAGATATGGCACCTGATAGTCTAATGAAAACTGGCTCTGTAACCAGCTGTTCTGGTCTTTTTGGTAACCCGATAAATCACTATCTGAATTTGCTCCGGGATGTTCGAAAACTGGCTTATACAGATAATCAGGATTATTATTTGCATAATAGGTTTCGTTTGGCTGTGCTCTCCATAATTGCGAAAACAGCTGCCAGGAAGGAACTTTAGGATTCATTTTATTCTCTAAAATACCGTTAAGTTTTAAAGAGGCTTTTAAACGATTAGAGATCTGGGCGTTTAAGTTAGAGCGCAGATTATACCTGTCATATTTTAAGGAATTGCTTTTCCAGATTCCTTCTTGCCTGGCATAACCAAGGTTAATGAAATAATCTATCTTAGTATCACCTGAACTGCCACTGGCACTAAGGTTTTGCTGGAACTGAGGTGCAAAATCACGCATTGTCATGTCATACCAGTTGGTACCTGTTTTTGTTCCATTACGATAAGGGGCAAAATCTTCATCGTTATACGTTAGTACAGGTCCATCAACTCTATGCATGGTCTTCTCGTTCATTAGCGTGAAACGGTCAATTACACCTACAGGCTCAGGCAATCCGATTGGTGTTTGCTGACCATAATAAGCAGCATAAGTAATTTCCGGCTTGCCAGATTTCCCTTTTTTGGTGGTTACGAGTACAACCCCATTAGCAGCTCTTACTCCATACACCGCAGCAGCTGCATCTTTTAGAACTGAAATACTCTCGATCTCATTAGGATCAAGACGAGTAATATTATCGCGCGGTACCCCATCAATAACAATTAACGGATTACCAAAGCCCCGGATATCAAATTGATTGGTAAAAACACCAGGCTCTGATGTTCTTTGTACAACACGAAGCCCGGGAACTTTACCGGTTAGCATGTTCTGTACGTTCTGTGTTTTGGTTGTTGAGATCTCGGCATTGGAAACAGAGGCAATGGATCCGGTAAGGGTGGCTTTTTTCTGTGTACCATACCCTACAACAACCACTTCTCCAAGGCTGTTACCGCTGTCAGAAAGTATAATATTTAATGGCCCGCCGCTTGTAACCTGCACTTCTTTAGGTTGAAAACCAACAAAGGAAATTAACAGAGAAGAACCTGTGGGAACAGAGATAGAAAACTCTCCGTTATTGTCGGCTGAAGTTCCTCCTGAACTTCCCTTCACTTTTATCGCGGCACCAATTAAAGGCCCGCCGGCGGCATCCGTAACCTTACCTTTTACGGTAATGTTCTGCGCATATGTATAGGTTGTAATACAACATGCGAGTAAGAAAAATAGTAGTCTTTTCATACTTAGTTTTGGTTTAATATTTGGTTTATTTAAACACTAAGTAATTTAATAGCCTTAAAAAAGGCTTAAAAATGTCTTAGTTGGAGAAAAAATCTTAGAAAAAATTTCATATTCCACATAGAAGCTATATTGGAAGGGGATTTGCCAAATTTGCTTATCTTAGCGAGACCAGATATGACTATGGGATTAAAATTCTACCTGACTTGTTTTGCCTTTCTTTTTATAACTCCGAAGATCACAAATGCACAGTATTATGGCCTTTGTTTTACGGGGCATGAGACTATACAGGAAAAAAGAACAGGACTGGACCTGACCGCTGCTGATCCACTATGTTTCAATAACACCTTTGAGCTATCGTTCGATTTTTCTTTTATGACAGGCCATACCGATTACTTTGGTTATATATTCCGAATTGTAGATCAGGAAAAACGAAACATCGACCTTATATACGATAAAAGCCTGGAGGCAAAAAACCATCTTAAGTTGGTTATAGGTGATAAGATGTCGAACATTGAGTTCGATATAAAACTAGACAAGCTGTTTAAAAACTGGTACAACATAAAGCTCAGGTTTGATCAGGAAAACCAGGAACTGGTTCTTACCGCTGATGGCAAAGTTTATCGTGAGAAAATCCCCTTAAAAAAGAATTGTTACAGAATCTGCTTTGGTGCCAATAATTATAAGGAACATGAAGTGAAGGATGTGCCGCCAATGAAGATCAAAGAGATAAAAATAACTGAGGATGACAAGCTAACACATCACTGGCCATTAAATGAATATACCGGATTAAGTGCAACAGAAAAGATTAAAGGAAAAAATGCCGGAGTAATTAATCCGAACTGGATTAGAAAAATGCACATTGAATGGGAACTCGTTAAATCTGCTGAGGTTGCAGGATCGGCAAGTGTTGCCTTTGATGCTGATCGCGAACGGGTATTTGTAGTAACTGAAAAATCCTTGCAGACTTACGATGTAAAAACGGAAAAAACAACTATCGCCGATTATAAATCCGGATTGCAGCCAATGCTTTATGGAAATCAATCTATTTATCAAAATGAACTGGGGCTATTAAATTTCTATGTAGATTTTTCACTAATGAGTGGGTTCAATTTTAGCAATAACACATGGGATAGCAAGTATACTGGCGAAAACGTACCTACAAATTTCTGGCATTTAAACAAGTTCTACTCTGCAAATGACAACAGTCTGTATTTTATTGGGGGCTATGGACATTATAACTATAAACGAGATGTTCAGCGCTATCATTTTAAAGATAAAAAACTAAGTTCGGTTAAAACAAGCGGAGATTTTACTCCACGCTACCTTGCTGCACTGGGTGCAACGAAAAACGGCGCTTACATACTTGGAGGATATGGAAGTACGACCGGTCAGCAGATTCTGAATCCAAAGAACCTCTACGACCTCAGCTTTTATGATGTTGAACACAAAACTTTCAAAAAGCTATTTGAGCTGAATCCCGGAAAGGAAGAATTCGCTTTCGCAAACTCCATGGTTATTGATGAGAAGGAACAATCTTTTTATGCCCTCACGTTTGTAAACCACATATTTAATTCTTCTTTGGCTATGATCAAGGGATCGCTTAAAAATCCTTCCTATGAATTTGTAGGCAGCCGCATTCCTTATACTTTCCACGACATATCATCGTTTGCAGACTTGTATTATTGTAAGGTTAGCAAAAAGTTTGTAGCCGTATTGCTTTATTATGATCAGAAAGCAAACAGTTCCTCCGTTAAGATCTATACTTTACATGCCCCTCCCGAAATACAACAGGCAGTGCACAATACCCCACCCCGTTTTACAATAAACTGGTATATGGTAATTTCAGGAGCGCTAATTCTGTGCATGTTATATTTAGGATACAAACGAATCAGAAACCAAAAGACATTAGCTAAGCCCTCAGTTAAAGTACCGGTAATAACCCTTAAAGAACCTGAACTGGTAAACATAAAGCAAGAAAATACTGATATGCCTGATGATATAAGAAATACCATGTTTCTGTTTGGCGACCTTCAGCTATTTGACAGAGAAGGAAAAGATATTACCAAGCTCTTTACCCCAGTAATAAAAGAGCTTTTCCTGCTAATATTATTGTTTACCGTGCGCTGGGGACGAGGCGTTAGTTCAGAAAAACTGGAAGAGATTTTATGGGCCGACAAGTCTGTTGGCAGCGCCAGGAATAACAGATCTGTTAGTATTGCAAAGCTGAAGCTGCTTCTGGAAAGCATGGATAGCTGTGAGATATCTAAAGAGACCGGTTACTGGAAAATGCTGATCGATTACGACAAGATCAGAATAGACTATAAAGAATATCTGAATATTGTTAAAAGCAAAACCGACATCAACAAAAACAAGATCATAGATCTTACAAAAATTGTATCTCGGGGTGGGTTTCTTTCAAATGCAGAATACAGCTGGCTGGATCCTTTGAAGTATGAAATTTCAAACGAGATCATCGATACTTACCTCCATATGGCGGCAAGCATGAAGATCTCGGATGATCCTGAATTTTTAATATCTTTAGCGGATTGTGTATTTAACTTTGATCCGGTAAATGAAGAAGCCATGGCAATTAAATGCCAGGCTCTTGTATTTTTAGGTAAGCACTCTCTGGCTAAATCTATATTCGAGAATTTCAATAAAGAATATAAAGCCATTTATGCAGAAAGCTTTAATAAAACCTTTCAGGAAATACTGGGGTAATGGTTATTTGCCGTAATTATAGTTTGGCTTACTTCCCATTGTAATTTTTAGTGTACCACCTTTCATAATATCGGCATGCTGTAAATAGCTTTCCTCATATTTTTTCCCGTTCAATAGAATGCTTTGGATATAAATATTCTTGTCGCTGTTGCTTACAGATTCAACAATGAATTTTTTTCCGCCCTCTAAATTAATTGTGGCTTTGTCAAATAACGGACTCCCGATGGCATAAGTTCCAGAGGCCGGAAATACAGGGTAGAACCCTAAAGACGAAAATACATACCATGCCGACATTTGTCCGCAGTCTTCATTTCCGATGATGCCATCTGGACGATCATGATACATTTCTTTTAAAATATGTCTTACCTTTTCAGCCGTTTTCCATTGCTGTCCACCGTAGTTGTACAGATAAGGAATGTGGTGCCCAGGCTCATTTCCATGAGCATACTGCCCAATCAGCCCCGTCATATCCTCCAACCCTCCCTCGTCCTGAAATGGTAGTGTAAAAAATTGATCAAGCCGCTGATTAAAGGCTTCTTTACCGCCCAGCAAACCGATTAAACCGTTTACATCCTGAGGAACAAGCCAGTTGTATTGCCAGGCATTTCCTTCTGAGTAAAGTACGTTTTTACTTTTAAACGGATCAAAGCCAGGAGTCCAGCTGCCGTCTGATAGTTTTCCTTTAAAGAATTTATCAGCCGGATCAAAGTATAGCTTATAGTTCTCAGCACGTTTTTTGAAGTTGTTATACTCATTTCCCTTTCCCATTTTTTGCGCCATTAGTGCAATACTTCCGTCCCCTATTGCATATTCCATTCCTTTGGCGGTTGAAGCTCCTTCTTTATCACTAGGTATTACCTGAAAGTTTTTAGCATACTCCAGGCCAAGTAAATTCACTTCTGAACTGTTTGTTAAAGCTTCAAAGGCCTTTTCGCCATCAAATTTTATCCCCTTAAGATAGGCCTCGGCAACAATCTGTCTGCTTGCCATACCTACCATTGTACCTGTTTCATTTCCCATAAGGTGCCAGATTGGTAAATGCCCTTGCTGATCATAAATGGCCAGCATTGAATTTATCATATCAGCAGCACGTTTAGGCTGTGTAAGTACATAGAGCGGATGAGCTGCCCGATAAGTATCCCAGGTTGAAAAAACACTGTAATTAGCGAACGAGCCACTTTTATATACCTTTTTATCGGCGCCACGATAATCGCCATTATGATCATTGAACAATGATGGGTTGATCATAGTGTGATACATCGCTGTATAAAAGATTTTCTTTTCTGTGATGTTCTTAGATTCAACCGTAAGCCTGGATAGTTCCTTGTTCCATTTATCATCTGCTTGTTTTACGATCTGCTCGAAGTTCCATTTTGGGATTTCTGCAGTGATATTATCAAGTGCATTTTCTGAACTTACAGGCGATATTCCAACCTTAAGTTCTAAAAGAGCAGGTGCCTGATCAAAATTAAAGAGCCCCTTTATTGCTTTATCAGTTGCCGCCTTATCTTTTAAAAGCGTATTGTTATTGTATAATGCAAAGTTCTTTATGGCTACTGACGATTTTATGGCAAAATAGATCCATTGATCTTTAGCCCAGCCAGATGATTTACGATAACCTTTGAATGTAAAATCATCAACCTGCTCAATATGGGTATCGGTAGACTGATCATTAATACCTTCTTTTAAATCGATGATCACATGTGCCTCTTTTCCTGCAGGAAAATGATACCGATGATAACCTACCCTCTCGGACGCGGTTAACTCTACATTGACGCCGTTTCCCAGTTTTACCGAATAGAAACCTGGTTTTGCTTGTTCATTCTTATGGGAAAAAAGTGAAGCATAGCCACTTCCCGGAACCTTTTCCTGGCCCTTATCTGTTTTAGCACTTCCTGTATAAGGCATAATGGCAATATCAGAAAGATCGCCTATTCCGGTACCGCTTAAATGGGTTTGCGCAAAGCCTCTGATTACGCTATCCTGATAATTGTATCCCGAACACCAGTCCCAGCCTTTATAAAAATTATCGGGGCCAATTTGCACGCCTCCAAAAGGAACACTGGCTCCAATAAAAACGTGTCCGTGTGAGCCCGACCCAATAAATGGGTCTACAAAATCCGTTAACTTTTGACTGTTTTTGCTTTGTGCATTGGCTATGTCAGTTATTCCGAAAAGTGCAAGGACTATACAAATACTAAGTTTCGTTCTCGTTCTGCAATAAAAAAAATTCATGAATTCTAATTGATGGTTTATTAATAGGTTTACATTTGGTGAACTACACAAATAAAACATCGGGGATTAATTACATCATAATAAATCCTTAATTGTAATAGAATAATGAAAAATTTATACCGGTTTTTGAGTTATTCTGGCAATGTTAAAGAAAACGTAACCACATTATCTACACTATCGCCGTGCGAATTCGGATAGACTTTGTTATCTCTTTTAAAACCAGCCATCTTTAAAACTTTTACTGAACTGATATTATTTGCTGAAGGGAAAGCTGTTATTGTTTTTACTTTCAATTCTTCAAATCCATACTTTATCACAGCAGTAATAGCCTCTCTCATAAATCCTTTTCCCTGAAAATCGGGAAGCAGCTCGTAACCAATCTCTGCAATGGCATTTTCAGCATCAAAATTCCAGAGGCAGATGGTTCCGATTAAAGAAGGGTTGTCAAGTAAAGAAATTGCCCAGTAAATACTGGCATTGTTCTCTATGAGTTTTCCAATCTTATAAATGTGAGCCATGGCATCTTCTATACCAGTAGAAGGTGTTCTGCCAGTCATGGCCGCAATTTTAGGATCAGACCGCAGCATGTGAATTTGCAGGGCATCTTGGGCAGCTAATTCTCTAAGTAAAAGACGGGAGGTCTTTATTACGGGAAAAATAGAAAAATCAAGGTTTTTCATGAGTAAATAGGGATGTAGTATTATTTTAATAACTGCGAAAATGCAAATTTATTTTCTTTAAGGTACTTTTTGCGAACAAGGTAAACCGAGCAAATACCGAAACACCCGCCAGGAGCTATCAAGATGCACTAGGCTGTTTAAAAGCTTTAAACAACACTTCAATTTCTCATTCTAATAACTTAACTTTGCATCCTTAATTTTTGGAGATACTTGATTGATGTATAGGGAATTTAAACAGTTAGAACTAGCGAAAATAGGAAAAGAGATACTTGATTTTTGGAAAGCGGAGAACATCTTTGAAAAAAGCATTTCGACCCGATCAAAATCAAACCCATTTACTTTTTACGAAGGGCCGCCTTCTGCAAATGGAATGCCTGGTATTCACCACGTAATGGCGCGTGCTATTAAAGATATTTTCTGCCGTTATAAAACTATTAAAGGATTTCAGGTAAAAAGAAAAGCAGGATGGGATACTCACGGACTTCCTGTAGAACTGGGAACTGAAAAGGAACTTGGCATCACCAAAGAAGATATAGGAAAGACCATTTCAATTGAAGAGTATAATGAGGCTTGCAAAAGAACCGTAATGCGTTATACAGATGTATGGAACGACCTTACCGAGAAAATGGGCTATTGGGTGGATATGGATGATCCATATATTACTTATAAGTCGAAATATATGGAATCGGTTTGGTGGCTTTTGAAACAGATCTACGATAAAGGTTTATTATATAAGGGCTATACCATCCAACCTTACTCTCCAAAAGCGGGAACAGGATTAAGCTCACATGAGGTAAATCAGCCGGGAGCTTATCGTGATGTAACCGACACTACCATAGTTGCCCAGTTTAAATCGTTACCTGACACATTACCTGCTTTCCTGACAGGGTTTGGAGATATACATTTCATGGCATGGACAACAACGCCATGGACTTTACCATCGAACACAGCGCTGACTGTAGGTCCAAAAATAGACTATGTACTGGTAAAAACCTTTAATCAATATACTTACCTTCCTGTAAATGTAATCTTAGCCAAGAACCTGGTAGGAAAACAGTTTAATAAAATATACTTTGAAAGCACTGCTGAGGAAGATTTCAGTAATTTCAAAGAGGGTGACAAAAAGATCCCTTATCAAATTTTAACGGGGTGTAAAGGCGCAGACCTGGTAGGTGTTAAATATGAACAGCTTTTACCTTATACTTTACCATACCAAAATCCTGAAAATGCTTTCCGTGTGATCTCCGGAGACTTTGTGACTACAGAAGATGGAACAGGTATTGTACATACAGCGCCCACCTTTGGTGCCGATGATGCTAAAGTAGCTAAAGAAGCCACACCTGAGGTCCCTCCGATGCTGGTTTTGGATGAGAATGGATCTCCGGTTCCATTGGTAGACTTGCAGGGAAGATTTACTGCTCACGTAGGTGATCTGGCAGGGAAATATGTAAAAAATGAATATTACAACGAAGGTGAGGCTCCTGAGAAATCAGTAGACGTAGAAATTGCTATCCGCCTGAAAGAAGAAAATAAAGCGTTTAAGGTAGAAAAGTATGTTCACAGTTACCCGCACAGCTGGAGAACTGATGAACCGTTATTATATTACCCTCTGGATTCCTGGTTCATCAAAGTAACTGACATTAAGGACAGGATGTTTGATTTGAACGAGACCATCAACTGGAAACCAAAGTCTACAGGAGAGGGCCGTTTTGGAAACTGKTTAAAAAATGCAAACGACTGGAACCTTTCGCGCTCTAGATATTGGGGAATTCCCTTGCCAATCTGGAGAACGGAAGACAAAAGAGAAGAAATATTAATTGGCTCTGTTGAAGAGTTATATAATGCCATAGAAAAGTCAATAGAAGCCGGCTTTATGAAAGAAAATCCTTTTAAAGGATTTGAGATCGGCAACATGTCTGAAACCAATTATGATCTAGTAGATCTGCATAAGAATGTAGTGGACGGAATTATATTGGTTTCACCTTCGGGAAAACCTATGAATCGTGAAAGTGACCTGATCGATGTATGGTTTGACTCTGGCGCAATGCCTTACGCGCAATGGCATTATCCTTTTGAAAATAAAGATAAAATTGATGAGCAAAAAGACTTCCCTGCTGATTTTATAGCCGAAGGAGTTGACCAGACTCGTGGATGGTTCTATACCTTACACGCTATTGGAGCACTGGTTTTTGATAAAATTGCCTATAAAAATGTAGTTTCAAATGGATTGGTACTCGACAAAAACGGGCAGAAAATGTCTAAACGCCTGGGCGCTACACGCTGGTATATGATATCTAATGCAAATCCTTGGGACAACTTAAAGTTCGATATTGAAGGAATTGCAGAGGTACGCCGCAAGTTCTTTGGAACGCTTTACAATACCTATGCGTTCTTTGCCCTTTATGCAAATATTGACAAGTTTGAAATAGACCAGGATAAGCTCACTCCAGTTGCTGAACGCAGTGAGCTTGACAGATGGATTCTATCTTTACTGCAAACATTAATTGCAGAGGTGGATGAAAGCTATGCTGCTTATGAGCCTACAAAAGCTGCAAGAGCAATTCAGTCATTTGTGGATGAACACTTGAGTAACTGGTACATCCGTTTATCACGCCGCCGCTTCTGGAAGGGCGAAATGACTGCGGATAAGAAAGCTGCGTATGAAACCTTATATGCTTGCCTAACCAGTATCTCGCAACTGATGTCGCCTATAGCTCCTTTCTTTGCGGACTGGTTATTCCAGAATTTAACTGCAGGAGATGCTGCTAATAATGTTGAATCTGTACATCTTGCCCTACTTAAGGAAGCTGATCAGAGCTTGATTGACACAGAACTGAATGAACGCATGCATCTGGCACAAGACATATCGTCGATGGTATTGTCGCTGCGTAAAAAAACAAGTATCAATGTTCGTCAGCCTTTGGCTAAAATCCTAATCCCGGTACTTGATAATAAATTTGCTGAAAGGGTTGAATTAGTTAAAGAATTAATCCTATCAGAAACGAATATTAAGGATATTGAGTATATTACCGACACTGCTGGCTTCATTACCAAAAAGATCAAACCTAACTTTAAAGCGCTAGGCCCTAAGGTTGGTAAAGACATGAAAATGGTTGCCGAAGTAGTAAACAACTTGACACAGGAACAATTGAGTCAGTTTGAAAATGAAGGGAAATATCAAATTACTGGCACTAATTATGTTATCGAGTTGAGCGACGTTGAAATCATTGCTGAGGATATACCAGGATGGCAGGTAACTAATATGGGTAACTTAACTGTTGCTCTTGATGTTACGATAACTGACGAACTGAAACAGGAAGGATTATCGCGTGAACTAATTAACAGAATTCAGAATTTAAGAAAAGAACTTAATTTTGAAGTTACAGATAGAATTACTGTGACTTTACAAAACCATAATTTAGTAGCTGCAGCTGTAGCTCAAAATAAAACATACATTTGCTCGGAAATTTTAGCGGATGAGGTTAAATTAACAGAAAGTTTAGATAATGGAAACAAAATAGTAATCGATGATGTTGAATTACAAATTTCGATTGCCAAACAATAATTATTATGGAAAAAGCTACAAAAACAAGGTACTCTGACAGTGAACTTCAAGAATTTAAAGAATTGATTCAGGAAAAATTACGTATGGCCAGAGAAGAGTTTCTTGATTTAACGAACTCTCTAAGCAGTCCTAATTCTAACGGAACAGAAGATACCTCTGGCACTTACAAAACGCTTGAAGATGGTTCTGCAACTCTTGAAAAAGAACAATTAAACCAACTGGCTGCACGTCAGAAAAAATTCATTGAAAATTTAGAGGCTGCATTAGTGCGTATTGAGAATAAAACTTATGGTATCTGCAGAGAAACAGGTAAACTGATTCAGAAAGAACGTTTACGTGCTGTACCGCACGCAACTTTAAGCATGGAAGCTAAACTGAAGCAGTCGTAATGAAAGGCTATACAAAACCTTTATTAATAATTTTCCTGGTTTTGCTTGCCGATCAGGTTTTAAAAACCTGGATCAAGACCAATATGTTTATGGGTCAGGAGTTCAAGATCATTGGCAATTGGTTCATTATTCATTTTACCGAAAATAACGGGATGGCCTTTGGACTTGAGTTTGGCGGGGAGTTTGGTAAGCTTGCCTTATCATTATTCAGAATAGCAGCCGTTGCCGGTATCGGTTATGGATTACATTACCTGATCCAAAGGAAATACCATCGTGGTCTTATCTTAAACGTGGCATTGATATTTGCAGGTGCACTAGGAAATATTATAGATTCAGTACTGTATGGCGTAATATATGGTTATGCAGGATGGTTCCATGGAAGAGTGGTAGATATGTTCTATTTCCCCATCTGGGAAGGTCATTTTCCTTCGTGGTTTCCAATATGGGGCGGAGAGGACTTTATCTTTTTCAGACCGGTATTTAATATTGCAGACGCGGCCATCTCTGTTGGTGTAATCATCATACTTGTGTTCCAGAAAACTTATTTTAAGGAAGAATTTAAAGAAGAAATTGGCCCTAATAATGAGATAGTTGAAGAATAATTTTATGATTTGTGCTAATGATTTGTGGAATTGGTATGGTAATTTCATCTAACTATTAAATACACAAAAGAAAAACATTTATCATTATGAAAAAGTTATTAACCCTTGCCTTCGTTTCCTTATTAAGTATAAGCGCTATGGCTCAACAAGTAGATTTAAGAAAAAAGATTAGTGTTAGCGGTTCTGCGGAAACCGAAGTTACTCCAGACATTATTTACATCAGTATCTCTTTAAAAGAATATTTAAAAGATAACAACAGTAAGAAAAAGGTGGAGATCACTACTTTGGAAAGCCAGTTGTATGCTGCTGTTCAAAAAGCAGGTATCGACAAAGAAAACCTAACCATCAACAATTTATCAAGCTATGCTATAGTTACGGAGAAAAAGAAAAACCCTGATTATCTGGCTAGCAAACAGTATCGCTTAAAAGTATCTGATTTGAATAAATGGAATGATATCATTGGTTCTATTGATCCTAAAGGAATCGCTTATACCAACGTTGACAGTTATGATTATTCAAAAATTGAAACACTTAAAAAAGAACTAAAAATTAAAGCACTACAGGCTGCTAAAGAAAAAGCGTCTTACCTGGTTGAAGCCCTTGGGGATAAATTAGGTAGTGTAATTGACATCCAGGAAGTGAACAATGAACAATATCCACAGCCAATGTATCGTAATGTAATGATGATGAAAGCTGAAAGTGCTGATATGGCAGGCGCTGCTGCACCGGAGATTGACTTTAAAAAAATAAAACTGAACTATATAATGAATACAGTATTCGAAATTAAATAGTAGTAGTGACTACTTGAGTATACAGTTTTAAGGAAATACCTTTAAAAAACCTACCAATAACTTTTGGTAGGTTTTTTGTTATTTAGATAATATCACAAAATTCAAATCGTATGAAAAGATTAATTTACTCTTTAGTGCTAGTTTTCACATTGGCAATCAGCGCAAACACAGTTTCTGCCGCAGGAAAGACAGACAAGATTAAAACTGAGATGACTGCCGAGCAGCAAATTCAGCTAAAACAGATCACTGACCGTGTTCAGGAGATCCGTTCAATGGACAAATCTCAGTTGTCAAAAACTGAGAAGAAAGAGTTACGTAAAGAATTGAGAGGGTTGAAAAAACAAGCAAATGCGTTAGGTGGCGGTGTTTACCTTTCAGTTGGTGCAATCATCATCATTATTTTATTATTAATTCTTATTCTATAGAATACCTTATTTACATCTACCTATAAAAAAAGCTTCCCAATTGGGAAGCTTTTTTTGCTTATGAAGTTTTGATCTTATTTAATCAATGTATTCAAAACCTGTATATTTTACCAAAGCTTCAGGAATTTTAATTCCTTTTTCAGTTTGGTTATTTTCCAGAATAGCGGCAACAATACGAGGTAGCGCCAGTGCACTTCCATTTAATGTATGTGCCAATTGCGTTTTACCAGAAGCACCTTTAAATCTTAATTTAAGTCTGTTACTTTGGTATGTTTCAAAGTTAGATACTGAAGATACCTCTAGCCAGCGTTGTTGCGCAGCACTCCATACTTCCATATCGTAAGTCATTGCAGAGGTAAAGCCCATATCGCCACCACATAAACGCAATACACGATAGTGTAGACCTAGCTCCTGAAGCAACGATTGAACATACGCACTCATGTCTTCCAGAACTTCATAAGATTTATCCGGATGTACAACCTGTACTATTTCAACTTTATCGAACTGATGCAAGCGGTTTAATCCACGTACATGCGCGCCGTATGATCCTGCTTCTCTGCGAAAACACGGCGTGTATGCTGTGTTTTTTATGGGAAGCTCTTCTTCCTTTAAAATCACATCACGATAAAGGTTAGTTACAGGCACCTCGGCTGTTGGTATAAGGTATAAATTATCTACTCCCGCATGGTACATCTGTCCTTCTTTATCAGGTAACTGTCCGGTACCAAAACCTGAGGCTTCATTAACTAAATGAGGCACTTGCATTTCTCTGTATCCCTTTTCTGTTGCGTGGTCCAAAAAGAAATTAATAAGTGCTCTTTGCAAACGCGCGCCTTTGCCTTTATATACAGGAAAACCTGCGCCGGTTATTTTTGTACCAAGCTCAAAATCTATAATATCGTATTTAGCAGTCAATTCCCAGTGTGGCAGTGCACCTTCCGGTAAATCGGCAGGATTGCCGTGTTCATAAACAACTTCATTGTCTTCAGCTACACTCCCTGGTTTTACAAGGTGATGAGGTAGGTTTGGTAGCTGTACAATCAAACCATATAAGGCGTCTTCCACTTCTGTTAACTGATCTGAAAGGTTCTTATGCTCTTCCTTATTTGACGTAGTTTCTGCTTTAAGTACCTCTGCTTCTTCTTTCTTTCCGCTACGCATTAGTTCACCAATCTGTTTTGCAGCTGCATTGGCTACTGCGGAAAGGTTATCCAGCGAGGTTTGAACTTGTCTTCGTTCTTCGTCAATTTTAATAATTTCATCAACCAGTTCTGGGTGCTTAAAATTACGTACACTTAGTCCTTCTAAAACTTTCTCTCTATTTTCGCGGATATAGTTAACTTGCAGCATTATTTTATTTTTTAAACAAAGATAATAACTTAACTCGTCATTGCGAATGCAGTAGCACAATACGAGACCTAATAATTATGGAAGGTAAACTATTTCTTGTGCCCACCCCTATTGGAAATCTTGAAGACATGACCTTCAGGGCAATCCGGATTTTAAAAGAAGCTGATGTGATCCTTGCAGAGGATACCCGTACCAGCGCCCCTATGCTGAAGCATTTCGGGATTGATAAAAAAGCATATTCACATCACCAACACAATGAACATCAGGCAACCTCAGAAATCATTAAGTTTTTGAAAGAAGGTAAAATGGTAGCTTTGATATCAGATGCCGGAACACCTGCAATATCCGACCCTGGCTTCTTTTTGGTTAGGGAAGCAATAAAAAATGATTTGGCAGTAGAGTGCTTGCCTGGAGCTACGGCCTTTGTGCCTGCCCTGGTAAACTCAGGATTGCCTTCTGACGCCTTTGTTTTTGAAGGCTTTTTGCCCGTAAAAAAAGGACGACAAACACGTTTTAAAAAACTGGCTGAGGAAGAAAGGACAATAGTTTTGTATGAAAGCCCGCATCGGTTACTTAAAACACTTGAGGAATTTGCACAGTATTTGGGTGCAGATCGTCAGGCATCGGTAAGTCGTGAGTTAACCAAACTTTATGAAGAAACTGTGAGAGGTACTTTAACCGAAATTAAATCACATTTTGAAAACAATATATTAAAAGGAGAATTCGTAATTTGTATTGCGGGAGCTGAAGAAGTAAAAAAGAAAGCTAAGTATGATCGCGATAATTAGGGTTCAATTTTTGATAGCTCACTACTGAAATTATTATAAGAAAATAACATGATATTAATAGATAGATTTTTAAGTGACGAACAGGATCCTAAAGCTGTAGAAAAAGTTTTAGGTAAATTAAATGATATGTTAACCAGCAATGAGGAACTGATTTACATGGCTGTACAAAAAAAGCCGGCGGTAAATCTTTTACCTGATTGTATTGCAGTAAGTAACAAGCGTATCTTCTATTGTGAGCCTGGCAATTTTGGAATTACCATGAATTTTAAAGACATTTCCTGGAAGAGCATTAAAGAAGTTTCCTTTAAAGAAGAATTATTTGGTTCTAAATTCATTTGCGTGCCTTTACATGGCGAAAATATCATCACAGAATATATCCCTAAAGTGCAGGCCCGCAAGTTATATCAGGCTGCATATGAGCAATTAGAAAGTTTTAAAGAGCAACAAAGACAACTTGATCTGGAAGAAAGAAGATCATCCACATCGCCAGTAACTGTAAATACATTGCCCGCTCCGGAACCAGTGGAAGAAGACGAGCCACAAGCATTCTTTTCTCCACCCCCTGCTGCGCCTGCAATACCGGTAGAAGAACCAGAAGATGAAACTACATTAAAGCTAAGAAAACTAAAAAGCCTGTATGATAAACACCTTATTACGCAGGAAGAATATGAAGCTAAAAAAGCCGATATTTTAGACAGCTTATAATGAAATTCAGAAACACTGCTCTCCTTGCTTTACTAAGTGCGTTTTTAATGTGGCTGGCCTGGCCTCCTATTAAGTTTACCACTCCATTATTACTGGTTGGTCTTGTTCCATTACTTATTGCCTTAGAAAGAATTAAACAAAGCGAAAATCCTAAAAAAGGTAAGCGTATTTTCCTAACAGCAGGATTAACCTTTCTAATTTGGAATACCGCATCTATTTATTGGGTGTATAATGCCATAAGTTCAGTAAATGGCCCTGTGGTATCTTTCTTTGTTTCGCTTATCCCTTATGGCTTAGGAGCACTGCTCATGACTTTTGCTTTCTGGCTATATTACAGACTAGGCAGACTGGTAAATAAATACATTGCCTATTTGGGGCTAATATGCTTTTATATTGCAATGGAGTTTTTGCACCAGAGCTGGGATCTTTCCTTTCCATGGATGAATTTAGGGAATGGCCTATCGGGCATGCATCAGCTTGCGCAATGGTATGAATACACTGGTGTTTATGGCGGTTCATTCTGGATACTACTAAGTAACATTATTGCTTATGAGGCCTTTAAAGCACTTAAACCGGGTACTGCTATTGGCTTTGCCCGATTTAAATTTGCACTTCTGTGGGTTGTGATTATTGCAGCGCCGATTGCATTGTCCCTAACCTTATACTACGAGTACGAAGAAAAAGAGGTTCCTGTTAACGTAGTAGTTGTACAACCCAATATAGATCCTTACAAAAAATTTGGTGGTATTTCTTCAAGTGAGCAGCTTAAAATCCTTACTCATTTATCCGACTCCGTTGCTCAGCCAAGTACCGAATATTTTATATGGCCTGAAACAGCAATTTCAGATCGCTCTGATGAAGATAGAATCCGCACCAATTCTGAATTCCTGGATGCTCAGAAATTCCTTGAAAAATACAAAAATGGCAGTATTATTAGTGGCATTGAGAGTATTAAGTTCTACAACGACAAACAAACGCCTTCGGCCAGACAATATGATAATAGCACCTATGTTGATGTTTTTAATGCCGCATTACAGATAGAGAACTCTGCTAATGTACAATTCTATCACAAATCTAAATTGGTACCAGGAGTAGAGAAAATGCCTTTTCCCACAGCATTATCAGTATTAGCACCGGTTTTTGAAGGTTTTGGAGGAACAGTAGGTGGTTATGGCTGGCAAAAAGACCCTCAAGTATTTTATTCGTATGGTGGAGTAGGTGCTGTACCTGTAATTTGCTATGAATCGATCTGGGGAGGTTGGGTGGCCCAAGCTGTTAAGAATGGCGCACAGTTTATTGCTATTGTAACCAATGATGGCTGGTGGGGAAATACATCAGGAAAGGACCAGCACTTGTTATATGCCAAACTAAGAGCTATAGAAACCCGCAGGTATGTTGTAAGATCAGCCAATACGGGTATTTCTTGTTTCATTAACCAGAAAGGCGATATTATACAGCAAACCAAATGGTGGACCAGAACAGCCATTAAAGCAGATATCAATTTAAATGATGATCTTACTTTTTATGTAAGAAATGGCGATTTTATTCCTAAAATTCTATCTGTATTGGCTGGCTTGCTCGCACTAATTATTCCTTACAGAAAGTGGGTTAAAAAGTAACTAAGAAAGGTACTTTCCAACTATGGGCATTCTGCGGCCCATACCAAATGCTTTTGGAGAAACCCTTAATATCGGCGGTGTTTGATAACGCTTGAACTCTGCCGTATTTACCATTTTAATGATCCTTCTTACCAGCGCATCATCATAGCCTTGTGCAATGATTGCTGATGAACTTTGCTTTAGCTCTATATATTGAAACAGTATCTTATCAAGGATATCGTAATCAGGTAATGAATCTGAATCTTTTTGGCCTGGCCTAAGTTCTGCCGACGGTGGTTTAACAATGGAATTTTCTGGTATTACCACTCCGTCTTTATTAATATAATTAGCCAGTTGGTAAACCTGGGTTTTGTATACATCTCCAATTACGCCAATTGCGCCACACATATCACCATATAGTGTACCATACCCTACCGCGCATTCACTTTTGTTTGATGTGTTTAGAAGGATATAGCCAAACTTATTAGACATCGCCATCACAATGATCCCTCTGCATCTTGCCTGAATATTCTCTTCAGTAAGGTTAAAAGGTAATCCTTTAAAAGCAGCCGCCATCATATTGTCAAACGCATTGGCCGCCTCTTTAATTGGAATGATTTCATGCTGACAACCAATATTTCTAACAAGATCAAGTGCATCCTGAATAGAATGGTCAGACGAATATTTTGAAGGCATTAACACCGCCATTACATTTTCCGCTCCTAAAGCCCTACATGCCAGGGCGCATACAATAGCCGAATCTATACCTCCTGAAAGGCCCAACACTGCTTTTTTAAAGCCCGACTTTACAAAGTAATCTTTAATACCCAAGACTAACGCTTCGTAAATCTGCTCTATGTCGGTAATAGTTCTATGTATTTTGGGCGTATATCCTTTAATTAAATCACCTTCAACTTCATAGATCTTTAACTCTTCTTTAAAATAAGCCATTTCATCCAGAAGATTACCTTCTTTATCAAATGCCAGTGAACCGCCATCAAATACGATTTCAGTTTGCGCACCTACCTGATTAACGTACAATAAAGGAAGTTTATATTTTTTAGCATTATCTGCCAGAACCACTACCCTTTCATCATCATGGCAATATGAAAATGGCGACGCCGCAATATTAATCATCAGATCAGGGTTTTGCTTAATCAATTCATCCATCGGATTGGAAACATACAATGGATTGTTGTTGATGTTCCATAAGTCTTCGCAAATGGTTAGGGCTATTTTACGGCCCTTAAAAGTTATGCATTCGAATTGAGTGGCAGGTTCAAAATAACGGTATTCGTCGAATACATCGTAATTTGGAAGCAATGCTTTTTTTGCAATGGCTTTTACCTCTCCTTCCTCTATGAAATATGCCGCATTGTATAAATCTTTTCCTGCAAGCACCTCGTTTTTAACAGGCAAACCTACAATACAGGCAATCCCTTTACAATGAGCTGCAATTTCTTGTGCAGCAGTTTCGCACAGACCAATAAACTCATCAAATTCTAAGAAATCACGTGGTGGATAACCACAAATAGCCAGCTCAGCGAATACAACCAGGTCGGCTCCTTTATCTTTTGCCAACTGAATGTTGTCGATTATTTTTTTTGTGTTGTATTCAAAATTACCAATGTGATAGTTGAGTTGCGCCAGTGCTATATTCATGAGCTTGTAATTGTAGAAAGTACTGCTAAGTAAGTTTATTAAAAGAAAACGCCAAAATTAATACCAAGATAATGATTGCGGATATTATTATTTTTATCGGTGGTAATGTCGGTAAAGCCATTGTTATACGTTAGTCCTGCTGCAATACTTGTATTTCCACTTAGGTCAAATTCTGCTCCTGCACCTAATATCAGGCCGGCACGATATAGCTTAATTGTTTTCGAAATATTCTCATCGCGCAAGCTTGATTTTCCTGCGGCATCGGCATCCTGTTTGGCTCCGATATTAAAATCATTTGATAAACCAAATTGGCCATACCAGCGGATATCATTAATTTTAACAGTTTTTAGTTTAACTGTAAGTGGCACTTCGATATATTGAAGCTTATACTTAAGTTCATAGGGTATTTGAGTTGGAGGAGTAGTTTCTTCAGTAATTATCTGCGTGCTTTTACCATTAATTGTAGTGATGGTAACACCCGTTGCAAAACTATAGTTCTCAGCAAAATTAAAGTCCCCCATTAAACCATAGGAAAATCCAAGAGCAACTCCATTACTTTTACCCACCTGTGGTTTTACCCAACCTATTGTTGGATGAGCGGTTAATCCAAGTCTGAAACCGTAATATGGAGATAAAGAATCTTGTGCAAAAACGCTTCCTGTTACAAACAATAATAATATCGCGATAAATGTGTGTTTCATATAAATATATTTTCCTTTAATGCCTATGAAGCTTGAATAAACTTACTTTATATTTGTTTACAATGATATATAACGTAAAATTCCACCAAAGCTATCTATTTTTTCTATTTGTGTCGGCTTTTTTTTCGTCACTACTTGTTTCGTGTACCCAAAGTACTAAACCTGATGTTAGCGCAATACATTTAGATGTCAAAATTGCCCGGTTCGATAGAGATTTATATGCCGGAAAATCTAAAAATCTAAGTGAGACCAATGCGTTCCTAACAAAGAAATACGGTACTTTTTACGATGACTATGTGCATAGGATGGTTGGTAATTTTGACTATACAAATCAAGAGATCTTAACCACCCTATACCAGGATTCTGCGTACTCAGATTTAAACAAAGAGGTGGATAGTGTTTTTAAAGACATAACACCAATAGAAAAAGACTTATCTGAAACTTTTAAATACGTCCTTTACTATTATCCTAAAGCAAAAGTTCCTCAGTTTATATCATTTGTTTCTGGTTTTGCTGTGCAGACGCCAATTGGCGATAATTACATGGGCATTGGGTTGGATATGTTTATGGGAAAAAACAACCAATTTTACAAAGCCATAGTGCAAAGTGTACCAACTTACCTTTCCCGACGTTTTACTCCTGAATACATTGTTCCGCGAATAACTGAGACTTATGCACGAGAAGAACTATTTCATGAACGGGACGAAGACAGAACCTTACTTTCAAAGATGATTCATAACGGAAAAATTTTATACTTTATGGACAAGGTGCTTGATGAGAAAGTTCCGGATTCAGTTAAAATAGGATATACTCAAAAACATATAGACTGGTGTAAGACTTTTGAAAGCGACATTTGGGCCTATTATCTACAGAACAACCTATTATTTGAAACCGATTACCAGAAGATACAGGTGCTTTTGAGCGAAGGCCCTTTTACGCCCGGACTTGGAGAGAAGAACGAGTCAGCTCCTAAATTAGGTATCTGGACCGGATGGCAGATTATAAGAAAGTACATGCAGGAAAATAAAGATGTTACCTTACAGCAATTGATGGCTGAACAGGATGCTCAAAAAATATTAAATTTATCAAAGTACAAACCTAAATAATGCTAAATGACTAAAATAGGAATCGTATTATCTGGTGGCGGAATCAGAGGAATTGCACACCTGGGTGTTTTAAAGGCATTTGGAAATGCCGGCATTAAGTTTAGTCACATTAGCGGAACCAGTGCAGGTTCAATTGCAGGAGCCTTATTTGCTTCAGGCATCGATCCTGAAGATGCTTTAAATATTTTTATAAAGACCAAACTCTTAAAATTCCTTCGACCTGCGGTAGGCTCACTAGGCTTAATTAATATTGAAAATACATCAAGCTTATTTAAAGAATACTTTCCTGATGATAGAATTGAAAGCCTAAAAATCCCACTTACCATTGCTACAACTAATTTCAGCAAAGGAGAATTGGTATACTTTGACAAAGGGCCCCTGATCAGGACCATACAAGCATCTAGCTGCATTCCGGGCATATTTAAACCGATTATGATAAATAATGAGATGTATGTTGATGGCGGCATTTTAAATAACTTTCCGGTTGAACCTTTATTAAATAACTGCGATTTCATTATCGGATCGTCATGCAACCACTTAAAACCCGTTGAAAAAATCACCAAGATTACGGCGTTAATGGCAAGAGCGGGGCTGATGTCTGT
The DNA here is from genome assembly GCF_056395165.1 of Pedobacter sp. 10L46_2. Taxonomy (NCBI): domain Bacteria; kingdom Pseudomonadati; phylum Bacteroidota; class Sphingobacteriia; order Sphingobacteriales; family Sphingobacteriaceae; genus Pedobacter; species Pedobacter sp. 10L46_2. The sequence continues at coordinate 57,913 of NZ_JBFTIZ010000011.1, read as the reverse complement.
AAATAAAGATATGGAAGAAAAGGCCGCCTTCTGTAATGTGCTAATCGAGCCAAAAGGAATGGGTGAGATCAGTACTTTTGACATGAAAAAAGCCGAAACTATCTATTGGCTCGCATATGAAGAAACGTTGAAAACCATTAAAAGTAACGAAAGCCTAAAGAATCTGATAAAGGTTCCGATTAAAGAACTGGAGTAGCTTTTAAAGAAACTAAAGCATCACCATCCATAACTGGAATCGCCTGACAAAGGTTTAACTGCAAGCAGAACCTTACATCTTCTTCTATATTTAATTCAGCTAGTCTGTGGCTATGGGAAGATTTATGAAGATAACTTCTAAGGTCATCTTTGGCCAGTTTATATAAGTCTTCTGCAGCTACAGAAGAATCATCGAAATGAGTAAATTCCTTACGCAATTCAGCAACTACAGCTCCGGCAAACAGGGTATCTTCCAGATTGAATTTATCTTTCCATCCTGCACAAAGTAACAAAACACTTTTATCCTGAATTTTAAGCCAGTTGCATAGGGCCTGTAGATTTAAAAAAGAGCCCATCACTACCTGATGCGCTCGTTTTCTCGCCATATGAAGGGCTTTTGTACCATTAGTAGTTGTAAGCACTACAGTTCTGCCACCAACCTTTTCAGTTGTATAGGAGAAAGGTGAATTCCCGAAGTCATATCCTTCTACCACTTGTCCGTCACGCTCTGCTGCCAGTAAAAATCCTTTATCAGAATAGTTAAGACAATCTTCTACGTTTGCTACCGGTATAATTGCAGTTGCGCCGTTATCTATTCCATACACGATGGAAGAAGTCGCTCTGAGCACATCAATAACTACCACAATGCTATCTTCAATAGCATACAGATCTAATAATGCGGGCGTTAAACAAACTTCTATACTTTTTTGCATCGACAGGATATGGCTTTTATTTATAAAAAGGGAATTTAACTACTTTGGCTTTAATTTTATTATTACGGATATTGATAAAAATCTCGGTTCCTTCTTTATCCATGCCTTTTGAAATGTATCCCATTCCTATTGCCTTTTGTAAAGACGGAGATTGAGTACCAGAAGTAACCTTACCTATTACGTTCCCTTCGGCATCCACTATTTCATAGTCATGACGAGGGATCCCCCTGTCAATCATTTCAAATCCTATTAGTTTACGCGCAATACCAGCTTCTTTTTGAGCTAATAAAGCATCAGAGTTGGTAAATTCCTTAGTGAATTTAGTGATCCATCCTAATCCTGCTTCAATTGGAGAGGTAGCGTCATCAATATCATTTCCGTATAAACAGAAACCCATTTCTAAACGCAAAGTATCACGGGCACCTAAGCCAATAGGTTTCATATTGAAAGGTTTACCTGCTTCAAAAATAGCATCCCAGATTTTATCGGCGTGTTCGTTATCAAAATAGATCTCAAAACCTCCGGCACCAGTATAACCAGTTGCAGAGATCACAACATTATCAACACCTGCAAATGTACCTTTTACGAAGTTGTAATATTCCATAGAAGCGAGATCAACATCAGTTAAACCTTGCAATGCTTCGGCCGCTTTAGGTCCTTGTATCGCAAGTAAAGATGTTTTATCAGAAATATTATGCATTTCTACACCTTTATCATTGAATTTCTGAATCCAGTTCCAGTCTTTATCTATGTTAGATGCATTAACAACCAGCATATAGGTTTTTTCATCTATACGATAAACCAACAAATCATCAACAATGCCTCCGTCTTCGTTTGGAAGGCAAGAGTATTGTACTTTTCCATCATAAAGTTTTGAAGCATCATTACTGGTAACACGTTGAATTAAGTCTAACGCATTCTCGCCCTTTAAAATAAATTCGCCCATATGGCTAACGTCAAAAACGCCAACGCCGTTTCTAACCACAGCATGTTCTGCATTTATACCGTCGTACTGAACTGGCATATTATAACCTGCAAATGGCACCATTTTAGCCCCTAAAGAGATGTGTTTATCTGTTAATGCGGTATTCTTCATATTATATATCTGTAAAAACGTGGGCAAAGGTATATAAAATTTAAGCACTTACTAACTTTTGGTAGATATTCAACATCCTTTTAGAGATGGAAAAAAAGTCGTGATCACGCTCTACCGTTTTTCTCGCATTTTCACCTATTTCACGCCATTTTTTAGGGTTGGTGATGCATTGCAGTATAGACCTGTAAAACTCGTCGGCAGTATTGGCTATAAGAATATCTTTACCATGTTCGCACTTGATTCCTTCGGCGGCCATGCTTGTTGCAATGATACATTTGCTCATGGCCATACCTTCGATAATTTTTACCCGCATCCCACTGCCAGACAACAGCGGAACTATCATAATCGCTTTAGAATTAATAAATTCTATTGCGTCAAAAATTTCACCTTCTACTACCAGGTTTTCAGAGTCATACTCAAAAAACTCTCTGGGCATGTTTTTTCCAGCGATATAAAATCGCAGCTCACTACTCAATTTTTCTATATCCGGCCATATTTCATCAAGAAACCATTCCAATCCCTCTTTATTTGGTCGCCAATCCATAGCCCCTAAATGAAACAACGTAGGAAAGCTGGTTTTAGAGGGGTCGGTAACATATTTTTTAAAGTCTAGTGCTACCGGAAAAACTTCAAGAGCTGTTTCACAACCAAACCGAAGAATACTTTGCCTGTCTTGCTCGCTTATAGCAAAAACCTGGTGAAACCTGTTCATCTGTTCGGTTTCATAAACCTTTAAACGACGCGCAAGAAATTGTAAATACATCCGTCTTGGTGTAAACTTTTCGGTTCTTGCAATACGCTCCCAAACATCAAACTCTATATTATGCGCCCTATAAACCACTTTGGCCTTACTATTCGCTTTAACAATATCCAGATAAGGCACCACAAACAGCCCCTCGAATTGAATAATATCAAATTCATTTTCCCTTAAAATATCTTCAAGCAGTTTAGCCGCCTCATCATCAAAATATCTTGAAACGTTATAAGACTGATTAGAGAAAACATTAAATAACGCTCCCCAAACATTAACCTCGGTATCCAAGCTAAAGGAATGGAATTTTATGCTGTCAAAAACAGGGTCATAAATATCATCCACATCAACTCTGTGTTTATTAGTGTTGATGCTAAATAAGGTTATTTCGAGGCCAAGTTGTAGCAACCCCTTAATAGTGTTATAAACTACTATGGGATATCCACTATTTGGCGGAAAGGGGACCCTATTTGTCAGAATTAATATTTTCAAATCACGTGAAAATACTAATTATCCTTCGTTTTCGGAAAATAGGGCCAGTTGCGGATTGCTAATTGTGAAAGTTTTACGGTGAAATGGCGACAAGCCGTGCTCTAAGGCAGCCATCCGATGTACTATTGTAGGATACCCTTTATTTTGATGCCACTGATAATGAGGATATTGGATCGATATATTTTCCATAAATTCATCTCTATGGGTTTTAGCAAGAATAGACGCTGCTGCAATATTTAAATATTTACCATCTCCTTTCACAATGCAGGTATGAGGAATGTTTGGGTATGCTTTGAAACGGTTTCCATCTATGCTCAGATATTCTGGCTTTATGGCTAACTTTTCTACTGCTCTATGCATTGCAAGAAAGGATGCATTGAGGATATTAATCTTATCTATTTCCAGGTGATCAACTTCTGCTACAGCCCAGGCAATTGCTTCCCTTTCTATAATTACCCTTAAATTACAACGCTGTTTATGAGTAAGCTTTTTAGAATCAGTTAACTCTCCGGCAATAAAATCAGGAGGTAAAATTACAGCAGCAGCAAATACTGGCCCTGCCAAACAACCTCTCCCTGCTTCATCACATCCGGCTTCTAATAATTCATTCTGGTAACAGTTCAATAGCATATTACAACAAAGTTAGTAAATTTAATAGTTGTGCCTATACAGAGATATTTTGCGACTTTACATCAAATGCATCTCTTAGTCCAATAGCTAATAAATTAAACGCATATACGGTAAGCATAATTGCAAGTCCAGGTAGAATAGCCAGATAGGCAGCATCCATAATAATATATCCGTAATGCTCCTTTATCATACCTCCCCAGCTAGCCATTGGAGGTTGTGCCCCAAAGCCTAAAAAGCTTAATCCTGTTTCTAAAAGTATTGCCGAAGCGAAATTCGCAGAAGCAACCACAAGTATTGGACCGGCAATATTAGGTAGGATGTGCTTTATGATGATTCTTGGAGTAGAATATCCAAGTGCTTTTGATGCTTCTACAAATTCTACCTCCTTTAATGCAATTACCTGTCCGCGTACCAAACGGGCAACATCTACCCAGGTAGATAACCCAACCGCTATAAATATTTGCCAGAATCCTTTACCGAGGGCAAACGAAATTGCAATGACCAGTAATAGGGATGGTAGCGACCAGATCACATTCATAAACCAGCTGATTGCAGCATCAGTTTTACCTCCAAAATAACCTGCCAAGGCCCCTAAACTAACTCCAATAAAAAGGGAAATAAGTACAGCCATTAACCCTACCGACAATGACACGCGAATTCCCAGGATCAATCTGCTTAACAGATCTCGTCCATAAACATCAGTGCCTAGCCAAAAAGTCTGCGTATAGCGGTTAGTACCTTTAACTAAAGGGAAACTTGTTTCCTCCGCTTGCTCATCATCGCCAATATATTCTCTTGCATAAACTTTGCCCTGGCTTTCACGGTAAGAAGTGATAGGTACACTCTTAAAGTCTGCCTCCTGGCCATAAAGCATCTTCTCAAAGAAATTAACTTTCCTAATGTTCTTGTTTTTACTGACAATTAAAAAATCAAAGGTTCTTCCTGGTTTTTTATTTGTAAGCTGAAGATGCATGGTATTCGCATTCGGGGTTTGATCAGGAGTAATTGCATAACCAAGAATACCCATAATGATAAGCGTAACAATAAATAACAACCCACCAAAGGCTAGTTTATTCTTTCTAAACCGTTTCCAGACTTTTCTTGAAGGGCTATTGTTTGCTTCCACTACTTTACCATTCTCCCTTTCCAGTTATATTTTCCGGAGTTGCCGGCAATACCAATATAAACGATGTATATCATGTGCAATATGTTTAACACAGGCAGCAGAAGCAATAATTTTCGCCTTCTTGCAAAACCAGTTACATCATATAAAAATAAGAATTCGACTATTATTTTTGCCAGTATTTGAAATACAGCCAATTTAAAATAGAACCCTATAAACAAACCAATACCCAGGTTCATAAGTACACTTAGGTTGAACAACCATATGCAAACACCAAGAACAATGATCGACTTGTTTTTGTATCTGGTGCTTTTTGAAGCCCAACGTTTCCTCTGCTGAATGAATTCCTTTAATGTGGGCTTCGCATGTGTATAAACGATAGCATCTCTATTCTTTAAAAATCCAACATTGTTATCAAAGCGAGCTGCTATTTTATGCAAAAGTAATTCATCATCACCAGAAGCGAGATCATCAATTCCTTTAAATCCACCTACTTCATAAAAGGCTTCCYTCTCATAGGCCAAATTGGCACCATTGCAGGTAGACGGTTGTTTGTTCCCTATGGTTGAAGCACCCAAGCCTATTAAATAAAGAAACTCCAGCGATTGTGCCCGCTCAAAGAAACTTTTTTCCTGAAAATAAGCAACAGGTGAGGAAATCATTTTATAATTTCCTGCCTCATAAAACTGGATTATCGTTTTTAACCAGTCTGGCCCCATTCTGCAATCAGCATCAGTAGTAATTATCAATGTACCGGTCGACTGTCCTATAGCTGTTTGTATCGCCTTTTTTTTATAGGAGTTTAAAGCTTGATCCTCATTAAGGCAAATTAATTTTACACCTCTGCTTGCATACGATCTTATAATTTCAGCGGTTCTGTCTGTAGAATGATCATCGATGAAGATAATTTCCGTGAGTTCCTTATTATAATTTTGAGCAAGCAGGTCATCAATAGTATTTGAAATATTTGTTTCTTCATTACGTGCGGCTACCAAAATGGACACCCTGGTTTTTCCTTCACCCTCAGAAGTCTTAAAATATATAAGGCTATGCCACCCTTTAATAAAGGCTATAACCACTATTACATATAAAATAGTTAAGAAAGAGGAGAGGTAACTAACTGCGCTGAATATTTCCAAAGAAATTAAGTTTAAAAACGAAATAAGTTCCTAATATAGCAGGAATTATAATATTTATTAGCCAGATACCAGCAGTGCACGCTATAACTGCAATATTCTGATCTGTTATGAAGCCAAAAAAGTATGATGCCGTAACACTCCTAACCCCTATATCAAAAAGATCAAGAGAAGGTAAAGTCGATTGCACAAAAAACAGAATACTCACCATCATCATGATATCAAGATAATGTAATTCAGGTATTAGCCAATAGAAAAGGATAAAGTATTGGGTACTAAACACAACGTATCTTGACAAGCAAAACAACAATATGTTTAGCAGCTCCCTTTTCTGATATCTTGCAAGAATCCCATAGAATCTTTTGTATTTACGTGTAAAACGCATGGACACCAAAATTCCATTTAACCATTTTATATTAAAATAAAAAATGATAAAAAACAAGCAGAACATTATTGAAAGGATTACCAGGGCATAAAACAAGCGGTAATCTATATTTACAAACTTGTAGATGAAAATACATAGTGCTATTGCGCCAAACACGTTGGTAAGTACCATTTGGCCTATATTCCCAACCGCCATGGCCACTACACCTACAATCCTTCTTTTAGGCGACAGGAAGAAGACCCGGCCACCATATTCTCCAATTCTGTTGGGTGTGAACACTGCCCAGGTTAATCCACAGAATACAGATTCAATAGATCTCCAAATGCTAATTTTCTCTATGCCTGAAACTAACCTTCTCCATTTTAGCGCTTCCAGCCCCCAGTTCAAAAGCATAAGAACAATAACCGTAGTCATCACCAGGATAATTTCTGATTCAGGAATTTGCTTTAATAAATTTTTAAATGAGTTTAAATTCTCATTATTTGACAGTTTGTTGTAAATGATCCAAAAGGCAAATACAACAATTGCTGTTTTAATAAAGTAGGAAAGTATTTTTTTGTACCGCGATGTCAACTTTTTTGTATTTACTATCTGCAAATATGCTTAATATTGTTTTATGTTGGCTGAAAAAAAGGAAAGGGTGATCATGGGTATAGACCCGGGAACTTCAATAATGGGATATGGAGTAGTGTTAGAGAAAGGAAGTAAAATTGAATTAATCACCATGGGGATCGTTAAAATGGATCATATGGACGATCACTTTTTGAAATTACAGCGCATTTTTGAAAAAACCATTCTCCTTTTGGATGAGTTTAAACCCGATGTTCTGGCACTTGAGGCTCCTTTTTATGGGAAAAACATTCAGGTTATGCTAAAATTAGGTCGGGCACAGGGTGTAGCAATGGCAGCTGCCCTATCCAGAAATATCCCCATTGCAGAATATGCACCCCGGAAAATCAAACAATCCATAACAGGCAACGGAAATACCAGTAAAGAACAGGTAGCCGCCATGTTACAGCGACTATTAAATTTTAAGGAAACACCCGAATTTCTAGATGCAACCGATGGTCTAGCTGTTGCTGTTTGCCATTCTTTTCAGAGGGTAAGCACCAGCGGAGCAGGTAAATCCTACTCCGGCTGGGAAGCATTTGCCAAAGACAATAAAAAACGTCTTAAGCAGTAACCTGATTTGCGTTAACTACTTTTCTTTTACGATAATATTTAAAGCCGAAATACGCTGCTGTTCCAATTAATATCCAAACCCATAAGTTCATTGCAACAAGTATAACTTCTTTAAAGATGTACCATCCGTTCTGAAAGCTTAATCCCAATCGGGTAAAGAAATTTGGACGATAGCTATACAAATCATCATTTCCAACAAGAATGCTCTTAACAGTATTGTTCTGATAAAAATTAAGGGTAATTGTACTGTACTGAACTTTACTGTCAATCATCAGATTCTCTATCTTTTTATCTACGTAATCATCTTTAAGAGATAGCGAGGTTTCTACATTATTACTTTTCTTATTGGCATGCTTATTAAGTTGTTCTACAGCCTCAACCCTATTTTCATTCTTTAATTTATTGCTCAAATAGACAATGCTTTGATCGTCCATTTTAAGCGATTGCTGATCTATAAAAACAGCAAACTTTGCTACTTTATTGGTGAACTCATCCAGCTTATCTGAAGGAACCTTTGCTATTATAAATCCTTCCGTGCGGTAGGAAGTAAGCTCCAATAATGAGTCTGTAGAATATTTTACCTTTTCTGTTTGTTGGATATTGCTTTGAACCGTGAACTCTGCAATGGTTCCTCCTTCGGCTTTTATTGCTGAGCTTAATTTCTCTTTCGTATTCTGAACGTCCTTAACCCTGAAACGCATATCTGCAGTCTTGATGATCTTTTCAGCTAGAAGTGAATCTGTTGCCTCCAGATTGGCACTTGCGGAGTCAGAATTTTCTAATTTTGAATCTTTATTACTGTTGCACGAAAACATGGCTATTGCGAATACACAATAGATTAAATATTTTTTCATAGTATTAATGATTAGGTTTTTTCCTTAATACCAAATATTAAATTAGGTAACCTAAAAATTTCAATAAATAAGATCAATTTTAATGTAAATCATATAAACGTTACAAAAAAAAACGTCCTCACCAGCTTTTGCTAATGAGGACGTTTCTAAAAAAATATTTTTATACTATGCGTCTAATATTTTGAATACACCTTTACAAGCGATTATAGAACCGATTAAAAGTATTGCCCATGAAATAATAGACAATGTGGTAGAGTCACCAGCAAAGCGTAAAAATACGCCCAAAATACCAACTAAAATCCCAACGGTCATCAACTTATAAATTGAGATCTCGTTAGCTCTTTTCATGCTTTCTGTATTGTGTTTTGGTGTCTGTTCCATTTTACTGTTTTTATGTACTGCGCAAAAATAATATTTTTTAAACTAATACAGCATATAACGCTGATCTTTTTATATCACTCAATTCTACCCATTCAAAGCAGCTGCACCACTTACAATTTCTGTAAGCTCTGTGGTAATTGCAGCCTGACGAGCCTGGTTGTACGAAAGCTTTAAAGCTTTCAACAAGTCGCCTGCATTTTCAGTTGCTTTATCCATTGATGTCATACGGGCACCATGTTCAGAAGCATGAGAATCCAATACAGCTTTGTATAATTGAATTTTAATTGACTTAGGAATTAACTGCTCAACTATTTCTTCCTGAGAAGGCTCTAAAATATAGTCTACGTTAGTAGATTTCTCTTCTGTAGCATCCTGGCCATTAGTTAATGGAATTAATTGTTCAGTAGTTAAAATTTGAACAGCAGCATTTTTAAATCTGTTGTATACCAGTTCAACTCTATCATACTCACCTTTGGCAAAGCCTACCATGATAGCATCAGTGATTTTGGTAACATTTTCGAAAGTAAGTTCAGAATACACCTCGTTATTGTTTCCAATTACGTTGTAGTTACGTTTCTCAAAGAAATCCTGAGATTTCTTACCTATAGCTACAATACTTACATTACCATTTTTCAACTGTTCGCTATACTTCTCGGCAATCAAATTATTAGTAGCTTTAATTACGTTCATATTAAACGCACCAGCTAAACCACGGTTAGAAGAAACCACAACGATCAAAACCTTGTTAGGTTCACGCTCTTGTATAAAAGGTGACGATGATCCCTCTAAACTAGCTGAAAGATTTCCTAAGATCTCTTTTAGCTTGGTAGCATAAGGACGTAACTGTATGATAGCATTAGTTGCACGCTTCAACTTAGCGGCCGAAACCATTTTCATGGCTTTGGTAATCTGCTGAGTAGATTGTACCGATGCTATTCGAATTCTTACTTCTTTTAAATTAGCCATTCTTCTTTATCTTCAGTTCAGCTTTATTAGTATTTACTTGAAAGCTCTTTAGCCACAGTTTCTAATACTCCAGTGATTGAATCATCAAACTTACCTGCTTTTAAAGCTTTTAACGTTTCTGGATGACGCAATTCTAATTGCTGTAAATATTCAGCTTCAAATTCTCTTACTTTATTTATAGGAACTGAACGCATTAAGTTTTTAGTACCGATATAAATGATAGCAACTTGTTTCTCAACAGTTACAGGAGAGAACTGACCTTGTTTCAAAATCTCAACGTTACGTGCACCTTTATCAAGAACTGATTTAGTAGCAGCATCTAGGTCTGAACCGAATTTAGAGAACGCCTCTAACTCACGGTACTGAGCCTGATCCAATTTTAATGTACCAGCAACTTTTTTCATTGACTTGATCTGAGCATTACCACCCACACGTGATACCGAGATACCTACGTTAATGGCCGGACGAATACCCGCATTGAACAAGTTACTTTCTAAGAAGATCTGACCATCAGTAATTGAAATTACGTTGGTAGGGATATATGCAGAAACGTCACCCGCTTGAGTTTCAATAATAGGCAATGCAGTTAATGAACCGCCACCTTTAACGATACCTTTTAACGATTCCGGTAAATCGTTCATCGCTTGTGCAATCTCATCATTCGAGTTGATCTTTGCAGCACGCTCTAACAAACGACTGTGAAGATAGAACACGTCACCTGGATAAGCCTCACGACCGGGTGGACGACGTAATAACAATGACACCTCACGGTATGCAACAGCTTGTTTAGATAAATCATCATAAACAATTAAAGCTGGTCTTCCAGTATCACGGAAAAACTCACCTATTGCTGCACCTGAGAAAGGAGCATAGAACTGCAATGGAGCAGGTTCAGCAGCAGAAGCAGCAACAACTACTGTATATGGCATTGCACCGTTCTCTTCAAGAGTACGAACAATGTTTGCTACAGTACTTGCTTTCTGACCGCAAGCTACATATATACAGAATACAGGATTACCTGCTTCATAAAATTCTTTTTGGTTGATAATGGTATCAATACATACGGCTGTTTTACCAATCTGACGATCACCAATAACAAGCTCACGCTGACCACGACCAATAGGAATCATCCCATCGATAGCTTTAATACCAGTTTGTAAAGGCTCAGTTACCGGCTGGCGATAAATTACACCTGGTGCTTTACGCTCAATCGGCATTTCGTAAGTTTCACCTAAAATAGGTCCTTTACCGTCGATTGGCTCACCAAGCGTATTAACAACACGTCCCAGCATACCTTCACCAACTTTAATAGAGGCAATTTTCTTAGTACGTTTAATAGTATCACCCTCTTTGATTTTGTCTGAAGGGCCCAATAGAACCACACCAACATTATCTTCTTCAAGGTTCAAAACAATACCTTGCAAGCCGGTTTCAAATTCAACTAATTCGCCCGATTGAACTTTAGTTAAACCATAAACACGGGCAATACCATCACCCACCTGCAATACGGTGCCAACTTCTTCAAGTTCTGCTTCTGATTTGAAGCCCGCCAATTGTTGCCTGATAATTGCCGATACTTCGTCTGGTCTTACCTCTACCATAATTTTATATTATTTCTTTTGTAAATTCAGTATTTATTATCTCTTATTATTTCATCTCAGGATTAAACAATTCCCTGAGCAAATTCCTTTTTAAGTTTATTTAAACCACTTGAAATACTTGCATCAAATTGTTTATCTCCAACTTTTAAAATAAAGCCGCCAATTAATTTGTCATTAACTTTTTCTTTAACAACAACTTCATTCGCACCTATTTCCTTTTTAACAATAGCTACAATTTCAGCTCTGCTTGCAGGTGTAAGTTCAACAGCTGACGTTACATCTGCAGTAACAATACCTTTAATAAAGTTGTATTGAGCAATAAAAGCTTTTGCTGTACCAAATAAAATAGCAGAACGACCTTTGCTTACAACCAATTTCATAAAGACTTTTGTAACCTGATGAACCTTAGAACCAAATATGTTTTCTAAAATCCCTGCTTTTTTATCTAAAGGAACTATAGGGTTTTTAAGGATAGCTTCTAATTCAGAATTATCATTAATTACTCGTTCTAAAAGAACCATATCATTTTTGATTTCTTCCAAAGCATTTTGCTCTGTAGAAAGATCTATTAATGATTTGGCGTATCTCGATGCTGCTTTATTTTCTGACATTTTCTTTGGTATATCTAGCTAAACAAACTATCAATTAGTTTAATTCAACATCTTTTAAAAGATTAGCAACTAAATCCTGCTGTTTTGCTTTATCTTCAAGCTGGCTACGTAATACACGCTCAGCAATCTCTAAAGATAAAGTTGAAACCTGACTCTTAAGTTCTGCTAAAGCAGCTTTCTTCTGATTTTCAATTTCAATTTTAGCTTTCTCGATTAGCTTAGTACCTTCATTATGAGCTTGTGTTTTAGCTTCATGAACAATACTATCTTTAAGGGCTTTAGCCTCTTTTAAGATATGGTCGCGCTCAGCACGGGCTTCTTTCATCAACTCCTCGTTCTGAGCAGTTAAACGAGCCATCTCATGTTTCGCAAGTTCAGCTTTATTTAAAGCCTCATCAATTGATTGCTCACGTTCATGAATAGCAGCAAGAATGGGTTTCCATGCAAATTTCTTAAGCAATATTAATAAGCAAACAAATGCGACTGCTGTCCAAAAAACTAATCCTATGGTAGGGGTTACTAATTCCATTTTATATAATACTTTTAAACTTATTCTACTTTATTAAGGCAGGTAAATAACCAATCGTTAAATACCTGCCTAAACTTTTTCAGTTTGAGTTATTAAACACCTAAGCCTAATAATGCAACTACCACACCGAATAAAGCAGCACCCTCAATAAGGGCAGCAGCGATAATCATTGCAGTCTGAATTTTTGATGCAGCTTCTGGCTGACGAGCAATACCTTCCATTGCTTTTCCACCTACCTGACCGATACCGATACCGGCACCAATTACTGCTAAACCGGCACCTATCGCCGCGATTGAACCTACCATAACTAATTTAATTTATATAATTTGTAAAAAATAGTTTCTAATTAATGATGCTCTTCTACTGCCATACCAATAAACAAAGCAGTAAGTAATGTAAATATAAAGGCTTGTAAAAATGCAACCAGTAATTCTAATACATCCATAAACAATACGAAAGCAACAGATACCGGCGCAATAGCCAATGTTTTAAAAATAAATATCAATGAGATCAAACTCAACACAATAATGTGGCCTGCAGTAATGTTAGCAAACAAACGAACCATTAATGCAAAGGGTTTAGAAATCACACCTACAACCTCAACTACAACCATAAGCGGCCATAACCAGAAAGGTACGTTAGGTAAAAAGATGTGCTTCCAGTAATATTTGTTACCATTGATATTCACAATGATCATGGTAAACAATGAAAGAACAAATGTTAACGAGATGTTACCAGTTACATTAGCGCCCCCTGGGAAAATAGGAATTAAACCTAAAACGTTATTAATCCAGATAAAGAAAAACACGGTTAACAGATAAGGCATAAACTTAGCGTGCTTATGTCCGATATTCGGCTTAGCTATATCATCTCTTACGAAAATAATGATTGGCTCAACAAACGACTGCAAACCTTTAGGTGCTTTACCAACACGTTTTTTATATGCACCGGCAACCGATATAAATATGATCAGAATAACTGCTATTGCAACAAACATTGCAGCAACATTCTTGGTGATAGAAAAATCAAGAATTTTAGATGAAGCTGCTTCATCCACCTGACCATCGGCTCCAACAATTTTAATCTTGTCTTCAACCAAACGATAAGTGTTTTTAGATCCGGTATAATCATGCTCACCATGATGAAAGTTACCAGAAGAGAAAAATTCTACACCAGCTGGAGTGTATAATATTACAGGAAGAGGAACTGAAAGGTGACCCCAAAGATGCCACATATGCGAATCCGCAATGTGTTCCATAATTACCTTGGTTGGTTCAAATTTCTTCTCACCATGTTCGGCACCATGAGCACCTTCAACATGAGCCGCAGTTACGGCAGTATCAGCAGAAACAACTGCAGTATCCCCTTGAGCAAAAACCCTAGACGAAACCGACAGAAACGCTAAAAAAAGCGTAAAAACAACAATTAACCTTTTCACTTTAAACTCAAAAACGTGGCTACAATCCATTTAGTCGCAGATTTTTACTATTTATTTTGGTGGCGCAAGTTACGTAACAAAGAGTATATTTCAAAGAAGCTGAACAATAAATATAAAGAAAAAAAATTCAGCACAAAAATCAGCCCCTTTTCCTTAGCATTTAGGCTGTAAATCAGCACAAAAGCCAAAGAAAAAAACATTTTCACGGCGATAGACCCCATAATGGCCATTATTCCAACTTCAGGATTACGTTTAAGGCCTAAATCAGCACAGAAATAAGCGATGTAGGTGATAATGGCAAAGAAGAAATATACCAGCCAAAATTTGCTGGTCAAAATCCGGGTATCAGGAAAAACAACTGGCAACAGATAGGCTATACCAGCCAAAACAATACAATAAAGTAAATAGGAAACGGTAAAACGTGCTAGGCTCAAAATCTATATTTTTTACAAAAGTAGGTATTTACCTCGGCTTAAAATAATCGACTTTAGTTTTTATTCAACTGTTTTACAACCTGATACATAGCTGCCCCAACCCCAATTAAACTAAATATAGCCGTAATAATACGCGTTTTACTCCCTCTGTATTCATCAATTTTATAGCCTATAAATGCAAAAACCCCTATTGTTGCAAGCATTTGAAAACTAATTGAAGAGTATTTAGCAAATGTCTTTAAGCCTTTTTTCTTTTCCTCAGGATCTACCATACACTGATATATTTAAATAAAATGGGTTTTGTTAAGAAGTTATTGATGAATAAAATACTTTTGTATATATTTTGTTTTTATTAAGCATCAACTTAATCTATATTTTTTGAAAAATTACGCGATCTACAATTTAAAGATAATATTATTTAGCTTATGCCTCTGCATAATATATTCCTGCAGCTCTCAAAAAGATACCGCTTCGAGCAGAGGTATGCAGAACTTAACTGCTCGCTATAATTATATCTATAACGCTAAAGTTCTCTTAATAAATCACCAACAGGAAATTACCGAAACCTATGTTGATAATTACGACCAGATACTCCCGGTTTATTTAGGCCCGGAAACGGATAACAATGAGGTAAGCACCTCCCTGAACCTAAAACCAATGGATGATATTATTAAAAAAGCCCAAACCATGCTACAGAATATTTTGATTATACCGCTAAAACTTACAAAGGCAATGTAAACAGCCAATTGGAAGCACTCAATTGGAAAGCGCGAAGCCTTATGCAGCTAAAAAGAATCAGTGAGGCCAATAAAGTATTAGACTCACTCGAATCTATCCTTCCGGATATTAAAAAGAAAAGCAACCTTGCCGAACCATTTGCTACACTTGCCCAAATGTGTATTTATCTGGACAACAATGCAGCCGCCATTTCCTATTTAAAAGATGCAATTAAAGCTGGTACTGGAACTGATAACAGAATACGTTGGACCTATATACTTGCTCAGCTTTATGAGCGACAAAAAAATTATCCTGATGCATTAATAAACTATAGAAAAGTAGTAAAAAGTAACGCTCCTTTCGAAATGTATTTCAACGCTAATCTTAATCAGATTAAGCTAAGAACACTTCAGGGAGGCCCACAAAAAGCAAATAAACAGGATCAATTGCTTAGGCTCTTAAAGGACGACAAAAACCTTGATTACAATGATCAGGTATATTTTCAAATCGCAGAAAGCCATGCTGCAGATGAAGAATACACTGAAGCATTAAAATACTATCAGTTATCTATTCAAAAAAGCACTACAAACCAATATCAAAAAGGTCTTAGCTATTTAAGAATCGCCGATTTAAACTTCAAAGTTTTTAAAGATTACCTTAAAGCCAAATCCTATTATGACAGCACGGTTAATACCCTTCCTAAAAATTACCCGGGATACGAGCTTATTCTTAAGAAAAACCAAAACCTGCAATACTTAACCAACAGGTATCAAATTATAAGCGTCGAAGATACCTTACAAAGCATTGCAAAATTGCCAGAGGCAGACAGGGCTGCAAAAATACAACAGCTTGCAACTCCCGTAGCCACAACTCAGCAGTCTGCAAACACCAATTCAGCTTCAACAGCAGGTTACCAACCAAACTATGGCCGTAACAACACTGCCCAGCTACAAAGCTCTTTTTATTTTAGCAATCCAGCTGCAGTAAGTATAGGATTTTCAGACTTTAAAAGAAAATGGGGAAATAGAAAGTTAGAGAACAACTGGCGTCAAAGCATTAGAACCTCGGCTCAGGAAACTTCACAGGAAATTGCGAATAACATTAATACCTCAACTGAGCCCGACGAAGCCGCTCCCGTTGTTAAAGACCCTCAAACCCTGATAAAACAATATACCGATGCGTTGCCTGTTACACCGGAACTTCTTGCAAAATCCAATCAAAAGATCATTGATGCTTACTACGAAATAGCAAGTTTCTACTTACAGGAATTGAATAGCCCTAAAGAAGCAGCAGAAGTTTATCAGTTATTATTGAGTAGATTCCCTGCCAACAATCATTTGGCAGCAACCTATTATAGCCTGTTTTTAATTAACAAGGGGGGTGATGAAGCAAAATCTGCAGATTTCAAGAGCAGAGTTTTAAAAGACTTTCCTTCGTCCATGTATGCGAAAATCATTATAGATCCTTCATTCTCATTAAAGCAATCAGAACTTGAAACAGCAACAAACAAACAATACAACGATCTATTTGAGCAGTACTTAAAGAAAGATTTCAATACCGTAATCAATCGTGTAAATGAAATCTCGAAAAATAACACCAGTAGTTTCCTTGCACCACAGTTTGCCTATTTAAAAGCAATTGCAATTGGGAGAACAAACAACGTAGATGCCCTGCTAACCGCTTTTAGTAGCATAACAGAGCAATTTCCAGACGACAAACTGATCACTCCTCTTGTTAAGGAAAATGCAGCTTATATCAATGATCATCTCTCAGATTTTCAAAAAAGGGATACTGCACTGATAGATTTTGATCCTAACGAACCGCCTTTTTTCGGCCCGGCCAAATCAATACCAACCGTTGCCAAAGCACCGGAACCAGTTGCTTCCCAAAAACCAGAACAAACGGCAAAAGTTCAGGAACCGGTTAAGGCTGCATCCCCTCTGCAAGCAGCTCCAGATGTGCCTAAAGCTACCGAAGTAAAGGTCGACGGCCCATTCAGCACAGCAACATCAACAGTTTACTATTATGTAATAGATGTATCCGATGCCTCATTAACACTAAGCTCGTCACGTTTTGGTATTGGTCAGTTTAACCGCGGAAACTATGCCGGAAGTGGTCTGAAACACCAATTAAAAGAATTTGACAATGATCAACTCATTTATGTGGGGAACTTTAGTAATTTTGACGAGGCAAAAACCTATGCATCCGGAATCACTCCACAGCTAAAACAAATCATGAAAGTTCCCGTTAATATCTACACAAGTTTCATCATCAGCAAAGAGAATTTCGAAAAACTTACCAGTAAAGCTTTGCTGGATAAGTACATAGAATTTTATAAAAACAACTATTAAAAATGAGGAAAGCACTTTCGCAGGAAGACATCAGAAAGTATAACTTTACATTATGGAAATTATTAATCGGGGGAATAATTCTCTTTTCCCTGTTTATCATTTGCATCGGATTTGGATTATTTGGAGAGCTCCCATCATTCAGAGATATTGAACACCCTAAAAGTAACCAGGCATCAGAAATTGTAACTGATGATGGAAGGGTTCTAGGCACCTATTTTGTACAAAACAGATCAAATGTTACCTATCCGGAAATCTCAGAAAACGTAATTAATGCGTTAATTGCAACCGAGGATATCCGATTCAGAGAACATTCAGGTATCGATTTCAAACGTACATTTACCATATTTTTTTATGCCCTAATCGGGAAAAAACAAGGGGGTAGTACAATTACCCAACAGCTTGCTTTAAACCTGTTTTCAGAAGAAGGAAGACAAAAAAACTTTGCCAAGCGTATTTTACAGAAATTTCAGGAATGGGTTATTGCCGTAAAACTAGAGCGCAACTATACCAAAGAAGAAATTATTGTGATGTATCTTAACACGGTAGAATTTGGCAACCAGGCATATGGTATCAAATCGGCCGCCAGGGTTTATTTCAACACAACGCCAGATAAATTAACTGTTTCACAGGCAGCAACCCTGGTTGGTATTCTTAAAGGAATCACCAGATACTCACCTACCCGAAACCCTGAACGGTCTTTAGCCAGAAGAAATACAATTATGGGGTTAATGCTAAAAGAAAACCTGCTTACCCAGCAACAATTTGATGCTGAGCAACAAAAACCACTAGGGTTACACTTTAGCGCAGCAACTGTTAACGACGGAATTGCACCATATTTTAGGGCTGTTTTAAAGAATGATATCAGGAGAATATTTGAAGAGCGTTCTATAACAAAACCAGATGGAACTCCATATGATCTTGACAGGGATGGGTTAAAGATAATCACAACCTTAAATTACGACATGCAGGTTGCAGCTGAAGATGCGCAAAAGGAATACATGAAAACCCTTCAGCAGTCGTTTATCAACAGCTGGAAAGGACGAAACCCATTCAAAGGAAAAGAAGCCCAGATAGAACAGGGTGTTAAAAGATCTGACAGATACAGAGCTTTACAGCTTGAAGGTAAATCGGAAGCAGAAATTAAAGAAGACTTTAATACTCCCACCCGTTTAACCATCTTTACCTGGAAAGGAAATATAGATACCTTAATGAAGCCTATTGATTCTGTAAAGTATTACAAAATGCTTTTAAGAAATGCAATGATGGCCATGGATCCGCAAACAGGATATGTTAAAGCCTGGGTTGGTGGTATCAACTACGAACATTTCAAATATGATCAGGTTAAAATGGGTACAAGGCAGGTGGGCTCAACCGCTAAACCATTTACCTATGCCGTAGCAATTGAAAACGGGTATTCTCCATGCTTTTCTGTGCTTAACGAACCGGTTACAATAGAAGTTCCGGGAAGTCCACCATGGACCCCGCGTTCCGGAGGTACCGTTCCGGGCTACCTGACTTTGCAAAAAGGACTTGCACTTTCGCAAAACTATATTGCTGCTTACCTGATGAAACAAGTAGGCCCTACTGCCGTGGCTACACTGGCTAAAAAGATGGGTATTACATCAGAAGTACCGGCTTACCCGTCTATATCTCTTGGTTCATTCGATGCTTCTGTTTATGATATGGTTGGCGCTTACAGTGTTTTTGCTAATAAAGGTATTTGGACAAAACCAACCTATATTCTAAGAATAGAAGATAAAAACGGTGTGGTCTTGCACAGCGAAAAACCAATCCCTGTTCCGGCAATGAACGAAGAAGTGGCCTATGTGATGACCCGTATGCTTAGAGGTGTAGTTACCAACGGAACTGGTTGGAGGCTAGCTGGCAGGTTTGGCATTAAAACTCCAATTGGCGGTAAAACAGGAACAACACAAAACAATTCAGACGGATGGTTTATGGGAATCAGTCCGCAATTGGTTGCAGGTGTATGGACCGGGTGTGAAGACCGTGCATTTCACTTTACCAGTACTGCACAAGGTGATGGAGCTACAACGGCTCTGCCTATTTTTGCCGGCTTCATGAAACGTGTATATGCAAACCCTAAATTAAATATCTCTAAAGCAGATTTCGAACCTCCTAAAAGCGGTGTTTCCATCACTTTTGACTGTAACCAGTATCAGCAGCAGGAGCAAAAAACGGAGCTTGATGAGAAATTAGGTTTTTAACCAACTTAACCTACCTTAGTGTCAATGAGTGCTTTTGAATATAAAAAGGCTGTTAGTGATATTCCTCATAAACCCGGCGTATATCAGTTTTGGGATACCGAGGGCATTCTAATTTACATTGGTAAGGCAAAAGACCTAAGAAACAGGGTTGGCTCCTATTTCAATAAGGATAATCAGATGAATGGAAAAACAAGGGTACTTGTTTCCAAAATCAGAAAAATATCCTTTACCATTGTTGATACTGAAATTGATGCATGGCTGCTCGAAAACAGCCTCATAAAAAAGCACCAGCCAAGGTATAATATCATGCTTAAGGATGATAAAACATACCCATGGATCATCATCAAAAAGGAAGCCTTCCCGCGTGTATTCTGGACCAGAAAAATGGTTAAAGATGGGTCTACCTATTTTGGCCCTTATGCCTCTGTTGGCATGATGCATACCATACTTGACCTAATTAAAGAAACATACCCGCTTCGTACCTGCAATCTCCCGCTTACCGATAAAAACATTAACGAAGGCAAATTTAAAGTTTGCCTGGAGTATCAGATCGGTAATTGTAAAGGCCCTTGTCAGGCTTATCAAACGCATGACGATTACGACAACGGTATAGAGGAAATCAAGGATATCCTTAATGGAAAAATAGGAAATGTAATACGAGATGTAAAGCAGGTAATTAAAAACTCTGTTGAACAGCTAAACTTTGAATACGCCCATCAATACCAGCTAAAGCTGCAGGTGTTAGAAAAATACCAAAGTAAGTCTACCGTAGTAAACAGTGCAATTACCAATATAGATGTAGTAAGTATTGCTTCAGATGAGCGGTATGCTTTCGTAAATTACCTAAAGGTAATGAATGGCAGTATTATTCAGACTCAAACCATCGAAATCAAGAAACGATTAGATGAAACCGATGAGGAATTACTAACCATCGCCATCACGGAGTTCAGAACAAAATTCCACAGTACATCTAAAGAGATCATTGTTCCTTTTGACATTGTACTTCTCGATACCAATCTGAAGTTCACTGTACCCAAACTGGGTGAGAAAAAAAAACTACTCGAGCTCTCACAAAAGAATGTGCTGTTTTTCAAAAAAGAAAAGTTAAACCAGTACGAAAAGCTCAATCCTGATTTAAGAACTGATCGTATCCTTACGCAAATGCAAAAGGATCTAAGGCTTACTCAATTGCCAAAACATATAGAATGTTTTGATAACTCCAATTTTCAAGGTCAGTATCCGGTATCCGCAATTGTAGTTTTTAAGGATGCCAAGCCATCAAAAAAAGATTACAGACACTTTAATGTTAAAACCGTTGAAGGGCCCAATGATTTTGCCACAATGGAAGAAGCTGTTTACAGGCGATATAAGCGTATGCTGGAAGAAGAAGGAACATTGCCTCAACTTATCATCATTGATGGCGGTAAAGGCCAGCTATCATCAGCTTTAACGAGTTTAAAAAAGCTGGGTATAGACAAAAAGGTTACCGTAATTGGAATTGCCAAGCGTTTAGAGGAATTGTATTACCCGGGAGATTCTTATCCCCTATACCTGGATAAGAAATCTGAGACACTAAAAGTGATTCAACAACTACGAGATGAAGCGCACAGGTTCGGTATCACCTTTCATAGAAAAAAACGAGATCAGGGAACATTAAAAACAGAACTGGAACAAATAGATGGTATAGGCAAAACGACTGCCGATAAGCTGTTAAGGCATTTTAAGTCCGTAAAGAAAATAAAAGAGGCATCAGAAGCAGCCCTTGCAGAAGTGTTAAACAAAAAACAGGTACAGACTCTGCTCAATTATTTTAAACAATAGGATTATACAATATACAATAGGGTATAAAACACGTCATCTCGACTTTAGGAGAGATCTCTTGTTTGTATTGTTCAAGAGATCTCTCCTAAAGTCGAGATGACGAAAAGGTTAAAATAAAATCCGTTCTAATACTCCCAAAGACTCTGTTCAAAATCAGAGATCGATTTCTTTATCCGTTCAGACTCATAAAGCTTTCTAGGATCTTTAGGATCGGTAAGACCTAACATATCCGTAATATTTTTATTTCCCGGATTGGTTTCTTTAACAACATAACTCGAGAACAACCTTCTAACAAAAAAATCATCAAAAGTTAAAGTAGAAGCATCATTACCCGGGTTATTAAGGCGTTTTTTGCTTAACAGCTCACGTGCATCATCATAATAAACCCAAAATACCGGTTGCCAGTGTCCTTCAACCTCTTTCATTGGCGCAATACCAACTATTCTTGGTTCAAAAACAGAGCGCTTAGAATCTAGTATCCAATCTTCCTTTATTCTGTATTTTAAAAACTCATCCGATCTTAATCTTCTTAAAGAAGGTTCGGCAATTTTACCCGTTGCAGAATCAGCTACACCTTCACTTACCCCTCTTGCACTTTGCAAAGCCTCCTGAGCAGTCAAAGCAATGCGAAACGAATCATTATCGTCAAGAATCTTCCCTGCGGTAGTATCTTTATTAGAATATACTGTTAACTCCTCGTTGCCAATCGCTTCTAATAAAATATCAATTAGTTTAGCATCTTCAGCTTTAAGAACCGAGTTAATGGTGTCTCTTAAATCAATTTCACGCCAAATTCTTTTCGCATAATAAACATCCTCTTCCCTTACATCAGCATATGGAACCATCACATTACTATCGATGTCCTTTCTTACGGCAAAACCATCCTTTGGAGGTGTTTTAATCTTAGTTTTCTTAAGTGAATCCACCTTAGCCGGAGCTGTCGGGACCTGTGCAAATGCACCCATACTTAACAACAATAATGCAACAATACCTAAGACATTTTTCATAATATTCTATTTTGCTACAAATGTAATTCCGTCTAAAACTTTTTGTCTTCCATCTGGCCCTTCGCAAACAATATCCTTAAAGATAACAGTTGCATTTGGCTTAATAGAATTTAAAGCCCCTTTAATCTGTCCGTTAAAACCACCACCACTGCATTGAATGGTAACCGCATCAGCCTTCGGATTAATAAAGGTAGCAGAAAATCTGATCACCCTGAATTTAACATCGAAAACGAAATCTTCAAGCTGTGTCTCAATTCCACCGGCACCTTCCAGCCATTCCAAAGGAACATTACCTCCGGCTTTTCCTTTAACATATGCTCTCGGAGTAGGCAATCCTTTAACTCTGAATTGCTGAGAACCCAGATTTAATGTTTTACCGGCGTTAGTAGCAGAAACATTAATACTTAAAGTTTTGCCAACCTGTCCACCATCAACATTAACAGTGTACTTACCATTACCGCCAGAAATAGATCCTCCTGAAATAGAAGCACGAACGCTTTCTAAAGGAAAACCAGCCGCCGAAACTGAGAATGGATTAGGAATACCGGCATAAATAACATTCATTTTATCTGGTGATACCGTTGCCGAAGGCTTAGCTACCTGATAGCTTTGCTCAGCAGTTGGATATTCTTTAATCTGTCCGTCGGTTTGTCTAACCCGGATAATCCCTTTCCATCTAAAAACACCAACACTGCCGGTGCTACCAGAATAAGTTCCTTTACCCTCTTTAACAGATAAAGCATTTCCGCCAACCGAAATTTCAGGATTAGATCTAGAGTCGCTAGCCGTTAAAAAAACCTGAGCAGTATACGGCTGGCCTTGTACCACATATGAACTTGGTGCAACAGCAACCGCTTCAAACTGATCTAAATTTACAAGGGCCTTATCCATGTTACCGAATAATTTCTTTACAACTTCAGCTTCAGCATTTTTAACATCCGACTGTATCTTGGTCAAAATTGTATTTGCGGCAGTAAGCGGAGTGCCTTCGCTAAAGTTAATATCCTCCCACTTTTTATTGCCGTTAATATTTTTCTCAGCGTCTTTGGCCTCAAGCGTAAAGGTTACACCTGCACGATCTTTCTCATCCAGTAAGGCAATTAATTTCTCACGGGTTTCATTGATCTTAACTTTAAGCTTCTGACCTTCTTTCTGATTAATCATAATGCCCTGTGCAATATCAAGGTTTGCTCTTTCAACAAGATCACCTGTTTCCTCATCAATACCTTTTCCTGCGGCATTAAACTTATCTTTCAGCTTCTGCACATAATTATTCAACTCATCTGCATAGGCTTTGGCTTTGTTGGCCTTATCCCATATTGGTTGAGCCCTTGCCGGCTCATCTTTAAGTTTTGTATTTTGAAATGATGTAAATAATTGTTCAATGCTTGTATTTACGTTAGTTTTTGAACTAACTAAACTATCATTGATATTTTTAAAAGCATTTAATATAGTATCTGATACGTTTAGGGCGAGCATAGCTAACAATACCAAATACATGATATTGATCATCTTCTGTCTCGTTGTCTGTTTTCCTCCGGCCATTCTAAATAGGTCTGTTTGGTTAATTAATAAATAAAATAATTACTAATTATCCGCGTGGCTGGTTCATAGCAGATAACATATTGCCATAAATAGCATTTAACGATGACAGGTTTTTAGCTAATTTACCTACTTCATCTTTAAACTGTTTAGAATCTTCCATTGATTCATTAAAGTTGTTCATCGTAAGCGATAAGTTCTGGTAAAACTTATTCATAGATTTCAAATGAGCACTTGAATCCTGTAGTTCTAATTCATATACAGCATTTAAAGCTGATAAATTTTTAGCCAATGTATTTACCTGCTCATGGTAAGATTTAGAAGCAACATTGCTTTCACCCATTTCTACCAATTGAGAAGTAGCTCTTTCAAATGCACTGTTTAAGCTATCAAAGCTTGCCGAAGCACCTTTAATTTTACCTGTAAATTCAGCTGTTGCAGTTGAAACATCAGCTACATTAGATATAGCAGCAACTTTATCTCCAAAAGTACGTAAACCCGTACCCAGGCTTTCAATCAATTCAGGACCAATTTTAGCGTCTACAAGCATCTTATCTAAGGCCGCAGTTGAAGAAAAACTTGCAGCAGGTGCAGCAACCGGTCTGGCCGAAGCCTTAGGCAGTTCCCCATCAAAATCGTCTCTTAATTCAGGATATACCCTTTCCCATGCTGGTTCAGGGTCAGGTTGAATGAATCCGGTTAGCGCAAAAAGAATTGCTTCTACCCCTAGTCCGGCACCAATCATATAATTACCCCAAACACCACCAAGGTGAAGGATTTTGAAAAGTGCTCCAAGAATTACCACACTAGCACCAAGCGATATAGCTAGGTGCATCTTATCAAATTTTCTATTTGCTGCCATTTTATTAAAATAAGGATTATCGGTTTTGGGTTTTGTTCGTTTAGTTTTTATAAGAAATATCAGTTCCAGGATATGAAGAAATACATCTGAAACCAATATAAGATCTTGCTTCATCCTGATACTCATAAGTACCAACAGAGTTTTGCAGGAAGAAACCTATGTCTTTCCATGAGCCACCCCTTACAACCTTACGTTTTTTGTATTTGCTGTCCGAAGTTTTAGCTACATAAGTAAAATTAGGATTAAAATCGTGTAGCATTGGCGCTGCTGATGGGTTGTAAGCAGTTATAGTCCACTCGGCAACGTTACCAGCCATATTATATAATCCGTAATCATTCGGAAAATACGATTTTACGTTTACGGTATACAAACCACCATCATCTGAATAGTTTCCGCGTCCAACTTTAAAGTTTGCCTGCATACACCCTTTGGTGTTACGCACATATGGCCCTCCCCATGGATATTTGGTTTTCACGTTACCACCTCTGGCAGCATATTCGAACTGAGCATCACTTGGTAATTGATACTCGGGTCTTGAATTAAGCGGTTGTTTTCTTGCTACCGCTACTGATTCATAGAAGCGTGTACGCCATACACAAAATGCAGAAGCCTGCTCCCAGTTTACACCAACAACAGGATAATCATCGTAAGACGGATGGTTAAAGTAAGTTTTAACCATTGGGTCATTCTGCGAATAGGAATAATCTACTTTCCAAACCATCGTATCAGGGTAAACTGGAATAGATGGGTGATGATTGGGATTAGAAGGATCAGGCAAATCTGTATAAGTAACAATAAAATCCTGTCTCTTTTTAGAAGGATCATTTCTTCCTTCGGCAGCCAGATCAGTGCTTACATAGCTGTAAGCATATCTTAATTTTCTGATATCAATTTCGTTTCTTCCGGGAATCGCATCAGCTCCGCTATAATACATATCGGTTAACTTGCTGCCGTATCCGCCATTTTTATTACTCCACAGTTGTGATCCGTTACCAACTTTTCTCCAGTCGATATTTCTTGTTCCACCAAGAGGAGTTGAGCCTGCCGGTCCTTGTGGTTGTGCCTGAAAATAGTTCGGTGCACCAGAGGGGCCTAAACTGGTTACAGCAATTGAATCTCTAACCCAGTTTACAAATTGCCTGTATTCAGCATTTGTAATCTCGGTCTGATCCATAAAAAATGCACTAAAGGAGGTCATTTTACTAGGCGAGCTCTGAGAGTTATTGATGTCCTCATCAGATATACCTATAAGGGTTCTACCAGGAGGTATGTAAACCATACCCAAGGGAATCCTATTATTTCTGAATTTTTTATTGTATACACCAACCAGTTCGCCCTGGCCGCCCTTTCCACAACTGGAAAGAAATATTGCAACGATAAAAAAACCTAATAAGTATCTGTTTCTCATAATTAGCATCAAGCAATTTCCTAACAATTTTATCAATAATGATTGATATAAACAATTATTGGGGGTAAAAATATGCTTAAAGACTAAAATGAACAGAATTTAGTTCAAATGAACTTAATTATTAAACTTTAAAGAAATAATGCTTAACTGTATGTTAAGCATTATTTGTTAGACTTTTTAATATAATTTTCTATAGCCATAATCATAGAAGGAGCCTCTGGAGAAGGGGCTGCAATGTCTACAATAAGGCCCGCATCCTTAACAGCTTTGTGGGTATTTACTCCAAAAGCAGCTATACGGGTATTGTTCTGTTTAAATTCAGGGAAGTTAGTAAACAACGACTGAATACTTGATGGGCTAAAGAACCCGATCACATCATAAAAAACTTCTGCCAGATCCGAAAGATCTGAAACAACTGTTTTAAATAATACAGCCGGAGTAAAATCATAACCATTCTTCTGCAAGAAATTCATAGTATCCTCAGTAGCCACGTCAGAGCAAGGGTAAAGGAACTTTTCACCTGCGTGTTTTTTCAAAACCTCGGCTAAATCTGCTGCAGTTTGCTTTCCAAAAAAGATCTTGCGCTTTCTATACTGAATGTATTTCTGCAGATATAAAGCAGTAGATTCTGAAATACAAAAATATTTCAGATCGGCAGGAACTTCGTACCTCATTTCTTCACAAATTCTGAAAAAATGATCAACGGCGTTTCTGCTGGTAAATACCACGGAGGTGAAATCACTTAACGTAATTTTGTCCTTTCTAAAATCCCTGGCAGGTACTCCTTCAACATGAATAAATGACCTAAAATCAATTTTCAAGTTATACTTTTTTGCCAAATCAAAGTAAGGAGATTTCTCTGTTTCTGGTTTCGGTAATGTTATTAAGATACTCTTTACCTTACGCAACCTATCTTCTGTCTTTTCTTGCATTTTACAAATTACACGGTTATAATCCTATTGCCTTGATTAAAATTAATATAGGGCAAATTTCGAGGGCACAAAAGTACAAAAACAAATAGACTTTTGAAAATCGATGATGAGATAAAATATTAACCCCTGCCCTTATGAACTGAAAAGCAAAGATCACGCCTAACAGTATAAAAGAGATAGCAATGTAGTATGGGCCATATTTTAAGGGGGATAATGCGAATGCTATAACCAGTGGAATGAAGATTAAAGAGAGGTTAAAATAACTCAAATATAATATTGTAACATATTCATTAACCGGCTTCTGAATGTTAAAAAGGTACCCTAATATCCTTAAAATAACTATTTTCATGATGTATAAAACCACAATAAGTATAGAAATGCTCAGGTAAAACTGGAAACCTGTACCTGGAAAAGAGATGTGATAAAAGCCTGAAACAAGGTAAAAGAACATTCCTATTGTAAAGCCAAACTGAACAAATAAGAGTAAAAAAGGCCACGATGTAAACAGGTTATCTTCCTTATTAAGATTGTTCAAAACCCTGTTACTAAAAAAAGATTGCACAATTGTTTGTAACTGTTTATTAAAGGATATTTTTAACACTGCAAACAAAACCAAAAGCAAAGCTACAATAGCCGGCACCCAAACTGAACCTTTTGGTACTGGTTTGCCCAATCTGTATTTACTTACCTTCATCGTGGTAAGCTCTTTATATCTGCTGATAAGATTAGAACGACCCACAACATTTGCCTTAATTATACTATCCATAATCATGTGTTTATGGACCATTGAATCTGGAAAAAGCCAACTGTGGGTCATTATAGAATCCGTAACAAATTGCTGACGGGCAAGAAAAGCCGGATCTTTTACAAATTTACGTTTGTAAGTTGTTGTTACAACAGAATCAACAGTCTGCGGTACTATCTGTGCATAAGTCCGGCTATAGCCTAAGGCAAAAAATAAGGAGACAATTAGTATAACACGACTCAAATTCATCGCCCCAAATTTAGATAAAACTTTTGAAGATCATGCCAATAGCATCTTTAATGAGACCTAGCTGGATCGCTACTAGTTCGAGACTAGTTCGAGACTGCTTTGAGACTGCTTCGGGTAAAGGTACCTTTTTTCCGAAGCAATCTGCTCTCAGTCCTTATTCTGTCTCGATTTTGTCCAAGCCCGGCTACCTCCGTGCATGCTCTGAGTACAGAGCCGGATTATAACTTTTTCTGTAGTATAAAAATGTTTATCTTTAACTAACCCTATATTGGCTAAGTATGGATCCCTACAACTCGGTTGTTAAAAAAACGGCCCCAACTGAAGCGCTTCAGGCTTTTGTATCTGAATATGTTTTCAGGATACTTACTGTACCAAAACATGAACCTGTGGTTAAAGCCATGCCCTTACGTGTAATGGGCTCTATTGATTTCTTTTTGGGCGACAGTTTCGAAACGATTAACTGCAATTCTAATCAGACTGAATCTTTTGCAAGATGTACCATTCGTGGTCCGCGTACACATAAAAAATATATCATTGCAATTAGTGGTCATTTTGTTTCGTTCACTATCAAATTTAAACCTGCCGGTTTGTACCGATTACTGGGTATTCCGGCAAATCTTTTTTGCAATCAGGCTATTGATGGACAGCTGTTATTTGCCAGTATATTTAAAGAAATAACCGAAAGACTGATGCCTTGTAGTGACATTAATGAGTGCATTGAAATTGTAGAGCCTTACTTGCTACAAATGGCATTAAAACACGCCAAAATTTACCCCTCTAAAGCGGTAAATCAAATGACAAGCCTGATTTTTAACAATAGAGCACCTGTATTTTTGCCTAAGGTATCGCTATCAGACAGGCAGCTGGAAAGGAATTTCGCAAAAGAAATTGGCACTACCCCCAAATTATATAGCAACATGGTTCGTTTTGAAAACCTGCTGCATTATAAAATTAATTTTCCTGATAAAAGCTGGACCGAAATAGCTTATGAGTTTAATTACTATGATCAGATGCATCTTATAAAATCCTTTAAAAAATTTCTTGATGTTACTCCAAGCGACTTTCGTGCTGGAAACTTTGCTATTTAATCAATTTTGAAACATCATTTTATGCTTAATATTCTAGCAAAGATGTCGTTTTTTTACTATTAAATTCAATTGCGCTGCTTGAAATTTGGATGTGCTTTTATTAAACATCCACCCATGAAAACTCATCAATCGCTATTATTACCAACGCTGATATTGTTGGGATTAGGAATGTTGATGTTGCTTACAGTAGCATCAATACTAAGCTGATCAGATGTTAATATGACCTCTGCAAAAAAGCTTAAATGATTCTATAACTTTTGAAGTTCTGCCATGCAGCTGAATAAACTGGAAAGTGCGAAACATCTCTATTCCTTTGATATCTACAATACTAAGTTCGTTCCTTTTTAGTTCACCAATAATAGTTTGCATGGATAAGAAAGCTGCAGCTTCTGAATGAAGAAGGTATTGTTTAATACTGACATTACTTTCTAGCTGCAGTTCAATTTTGAGGTCTTTTAGGTTTATGCCGACCTCGCTTAGTGCCTTTGATATAACATCCAGTGTACCAGAGCCATGCTCCCTAAGCACCAACGACAAGTCCAGTAGTTGCAGCGGAGTAATTTCGCCCTTGCGGGCTAGTGGGTTGTCAGACTTTGTGACCAAAACCAATTCATCGTCACTAAATTTTTCATAGTTTATCTGTGGATAATGCATCTGCCCTTCTACCATTGCCACATCTATTTTACCATCTATTACCAGTTGTGTAATAGATTCCGTATTCCCTCTGGTAAATGTAAATACGATTTCGGGATAAGCTGTTTTAAATAAAGCAAGGATTTTGGGCATGAAAGTTTGTGCCAATGTTGTGCTTGCCCCTATACGAAGGTTACCCCTTAGGCCATCACTTAACTGAGCCAGGTCGTTTTCGATAAGTAAATAAATTTCAAAGATTTTCGCGGTATGCTTTAATAAAACATTGCCCGCTGCTGTTAAGGAAATATGATTCCCGTTTCGAACAAACAAAGCAGTATTTAGCTGTTTTTCGAGCTCACGAATATGTCTGGTTACGGCAGGTTGCGTAATAAAGAGTTCGGCAGCTGCTTTGGTAAAGCTCAGTTTTAGTGCAACTGTTTGAAATACTTGTAACCTGAAATCGAATATCATAGGCACAATATATAAATATCCATAGAATTATGTAATGACCTTTAATAACTTTTTGTTATGACCTATAACTATAAACATCTTTTGCATTGGCTTCATTAATGCCATCTTTGGATAACACACAAATGAAACCTTATGTTAACTAACCAATTAAAACTCTTCGCTATTATTAGCACCACCGCCTTAATATGCAGTTGTAACGAACCGGGCAAGCACATACAACAGCATAATTTAAGCGAAACAAAACCCACTCCAGTTGTTAAAGATGTATGGCAGGCTCCTGAAGAGCACACTATACCAAAAAATTCCAAGGGCGAAATGATTCGCTATGGTAAAGATTTGATTGTAAATACCTCTGCCTACTTTGGCCCTAAAGGAAGATTGGGTAAATTTACCAATGGATTGAATTGCCAAAATTGTCATTTAGATGCAGGCACCAGGATATTCGGTAATAACTATGCTGCTGTGATGAGTAGTTACCCGAAGATTACTGCTCGCTCAGGGAAAATAATCAGCCCCGCAGCACGAATTAAAGGTTGTTTTGAGCGTAGCCTGAATGGCACAATGCCAGATTCTGCATCCAAAGAAATAAGAGCAATGCTGGCTTATATGGAATGGCTTAATCAGGGTGTTAAAGAACCTGAAGGCATGTATGGAAGGGGTACAGAAAAAATAGCCGTGCTGGATCGCCCTGCCGACCCTAAGAAAGGCGCATTGCTATATTCCTCAAAATGCAGAAGCTGTCATGGCGAAAATGGAGAAGGTATTGCTGCAGCTGGAGGCAAGACCTTTGTTTATCCACCATTGTGGGGTAAACTAAGTTATAATGATGGCGCCGGACTTTATCGCCTCTCTAACTTTGCGGGTTTTATTAAGAACAATATGCCTTTTGGTGCTTCTTACAAAAATCCGATATTAACAGACGAGGAATCATGGGACATAGCGGCTTTTGTTAACTCGCAGGCACGTCCTCACAAAGATCAACACAAAGACTACCCCGATTTAAAGAAGAAACCTGTAGATGCTCCATATGGGCCCTACGGAGATCAATTCTCGGAAAAACAACACAAATATGGCCCATATCAACCAATTAAAAATGCACACAAAACAAAAACATAAATGAAAAATCTAACCAAGTACATCTTTGCAATATTTGCAATCTTATTATTCACTGCCATCAAACCGGCCATGGCTCAAAACAGTCAGGAATTTCAACCGGCAAAAAGCAAGAACAAACAATATTATGCGCTTTATGCATTAAACAGCGGTGATGAGCAAAAGATAGCCGGAACATTAAGAAATATTAAAAACGCGTTGGAAGATCCGCGCTTAAAGGGAAAACTTCATATTGAGCTTATTGCCTTTAGCGGAGGCGTAGCAGTGTTCGATAAAAAAGGTCCCTTTAAAGAAACTTTACTCGATTTAAAATCTCGTGGAGTAGATCTTGTTCAATGTGAAAATACAATTAGGGAGCGCAAAATTGAGAAGAGCTCTTTGTATGATTTCATTAACTATGCGCCGAGTGGTAATGGTGAAATTATTTTGCGCCACTATGAAGGATGGGCAATTGTACATCCATAAATATTCTTTAAAATGAAGGTTTAACCCAACAATAATGAGCAAATTAAAACTAATCATATTTATACTAACAGTAGTATTTTTTAACAACACTACTGTAATGGCTCAGGATCATCGTTTCGATCCGCCATGGAATACACCTCCCGATTCAAAGGTGAAGTTTACAATTCCCGGGATTGATAATGTCCCTGATATTTATGGCGACATAAATGACCCTCAGCTGGTTGTATTTTTTGCCGGCAACCAGTTTATGGTTATTGATGATTTGATGAAATCATTTAAGCTTAAATACCCGCAGTATACCCGGGTGCTTGCAGAAACCCTTCCTCCTGGTATTTTAGCAAAGCAGATTGAAGCAGGTAGCATTGTTATTGGCAACATGCGGATAACATTAAAGCCAGATGTATACACTGCCGGCAAAAGCAGAATTGATGAAAGTAAGGACTGGTTTAGCAGAACTGGGCTTTATGCTAAAAATAAACTGGCTATAATGACCCGAAAAGGAAACCCAAAGCAAGTAAAAAAGCTGGCTGACCTGGGCCGCAGCGATGTGCGTGTGAGCATGCCTAATCCTGAATGGGAAGGAATTGGAAAACGCATTGAGGAAGCTTATAGAAAAGTAGGTGGAGATGCGCTTAGAAACACCATAATGGAAACTAAAGTGAAGGATTCGACAACATACCTTACTCAAATTCATCATAGGCAAACACCCATGCGCATTTTATATGAGCAAAGTGATGCAGGGCCTGTTTGGTATTCTGAAGTACATTATCAGAAAATGATTGGTCACCCGATTGAGTACATTGAGATTCCCGAAAACGAGAACATCAAGGCTCAGTACTATGCCGGTCAGCTTAAAAAAGCGCCGCATCCTAAAGCAGCTAGAGATTTTATGGATTTTCTTGTAAGTAAAGAGGCCCGTGCCATTTACAGCAAGTACGGATTTGAACTCCCTTAACCGGGAGTTCAAATTTTATTAATTTTCTTCTTTAAGCGGGCTCACTTTAATGGATTTGAATTTCACTTCACCATGCTTGGAGTAAAACCATAAAAACCCGCCTCTTTGTTCTGGAGTACGGTTTACAATGCATCTTTTGTTGTCAATTGAAACATCTATAATATCGTCTTTCACTATTATATCAAGCTTAATGGTTTTGTTTAAACCGCTAACAGCTCTGATCATTGTATTACCAAGGCTTACGGTTTGATTATTTGGTGAGAAGTTTAGTCGGTAACCAGCCTCTGCTTTTTCGCGTGATCTTAAGTACAGTCCATACTCATCAACCGAACCAGCTGTTTCTATTTCCATAGTAATCCGGCTATTTAATGGAATAGCCGCTGCATGGGCTGCTCCTACTCCATTAGGTGCTTTAATTGAAATACTGTTTTTGCTGACAATAGAAGCGTGCAGATCGGCAACCAGATCAGGTTGAATCTCTGTTCCAGTTTCAGGGATCATCTCGGTCGGGAACTTTGAACTTAGTGTCCCGTCTGCTTCCTGTATAATTTCGCGAAAGATGGCATTGCCGCCAAACCTTTCTCCACCATCATCCTTGTTTTGATCTCTAGAAGGAATCCATGCGGCTGCAATACGTCTGTTGTCTTTAAACTCAGCAGTCTTAACAACATTTGTCCACGACTCATTGATGGTTTGGTAACGGGGCTCTTCCCAAGGGCCATAAGGACTTTTAGATTTTACGTAATAGGTATCTCCATTGTCGCCATATACCAAATAATACCAGCCATTCCATAAGAAATAATCCGGGCACTCTGGTACTGATGATTGTCCGGTTAATACCGGGTCAAGTACAATCCAGTTCTTTAAATCTTTAGAAGTAAGGTGTACCAAAGCGCCTCCGGCATGCCTCAATACAGAATTCTCTTGCCAGCTGGATACAAATAAATGAAACTCTCCTGTTTTCTCATCAACAAACGCCTTTGGGTCCCGGAAATCTCTTTTGCTATAACCCGGAGCTGAGGTATAAAACGGGTTTGGTTTTTGCTTGTCGAAGTTAACACCATCAGGGCTTATTGCGTAACTCAGCTGTTCGTTTACCTGTCCTTCCTTGTTGACTAGCCGTGTTGCATAAAAAGCATAGTATTTATTTTTATAATACACGATGGAACCTGTACAGATGGATTTTTCCCACTCCTCATCAATTCCAAGCACTACTGGATGTTGCTTCCAGGTTTTTAGATCTGTTGTGGTACTTAAAACCCATTGATGGCCCCCTAATCCTTTAAGGCTTGCATGGTGCGCGGAGTCTAGAAGCCAATAAAACGAGTAAGTGCCGTTTCGCGAAAAAGGCATGCAATCACCAACAAACAAATCACCTTTAGGCCTCCAGTATTGAAGGTTCTTAGTGCTTTGAATTTTAGGATCGTACCGCACACCAAGCTGTGCCATAAGGCTATTGGTCGCAAAAACGATTAGCATTAATAGTAAACATCTTTTCATATGTGTTGTTTAAAGTAAGGTTCTTATTTAGTTTTACCTAAAGCCATACCAATAAGTTGTAGCAGCACAGTCGGCTTCGCCATGTGCCCAGCCCAACATTTCCAGATCATATTTAAAGTCTGTTTTAAAAGTTACGCCATCAAGATTCCTTGTTCTGGTAAAAGTATTGTGACCATAAGAATCTTCGGTATCGGCCCGAGGTGCATTGGCAAAAGGAGATTGATAAAGCACCACTGGAGCCCATGAAGTATTGTAATAATCTTCGGCTCCTGTGCCAAATTCTGAAGGGAAGGTTTCGCCGTCTACATATAGCTTCTGATCACCCTCACCATACCAGGTATGCATGTGATTGAATACTGCAAAACTATCTCCAAGGAAGATGCCTTTGCCTTTAATTTTGCTAAGCTGCCATTCAATAGCTCCGGATGTCTCATCCCATTTCTTTATCGGAACCTTTTCTGAAAACTTCCAATGTGCATGAAAATACATACTGTTACTATTCCATGAATAAGGCTGACTGATTGCTTTTAATGTGATGGAAACCGACTGATCGCTCTGGTTTTCTAATGATACAGTAGCAGATTTCTGATAAGGCATTGTCCACCTGGATATAATTTTTCCATCGCCAGTAACAGTTCTATACCAACTTTGYAAAGGCCTGCCACCTACTCCTGATCCTGAAAAATCACCTATCGGACATTCAACACTTTGCTCGCCATCAAACTTGATCTTAAGTATGGTTGATCTCAACAGCTTCTCTAGACTTTGATTATCCTGCGTTGAAACTTCAATGCTTAAGAATTTAACTGCATTTGTTCCCTTGGGCAGGTTTACAGATGCCGTTTGCTTTGGCAGAATAGTTTGATTTATTAATGACTGTTTTCCTTTACTAACATTAACAGGATTTAAAAGCTGCGTGTTAACTTTATCTAGTAAAGTGGTTAAACTCCTAGCCTCCTTTAAACTAAATGTTCTGACGGTTGTACTTGGGTCATATTTGCGGAAATTGATTTGATAATATCTGGGTTCCTTTATTTCGGGTTGTGCATCTTCCCAGGTAACCTTACAGTGTTTTGCGTAAGGCATGGGTAGATAAAGTGTACTGCCTCCTTTTTCTAATGGTTGATAACTGGAATGAGGGATTAATAAGGCTGGGCCCGGTTTTAGGTCGATCTTCATCAGATCGTAAGATGGTATAACAATTTCCGGTATGGGATTGTTATCAAAATAAATTCTCAGTTTGCCCGCTCTTTTAAAAGTGGTTAGCCAGAAACGCACCAGTGCACCGGGGCCTTCCTGATCGAGCATAACATATTCTTTATGCCCTTCATTCTGCTCTACCCTTATAAATTGTGAGTTATCGCCATTGGCAAACCATCCTGGTTTATCCGGCGAAATGGAATGACGATCGTAACTGCTGGCCTGCCCTGCACTGTAATAAGGCTTGGGCCAATAAGTAACAGCATTAAAATCTGTCATTTCTTTAAGCAGTGAGGCTGTGGATACCGTTTGTGCGTGTCCAATAAATCCGCCAGCTATCAATAATATTATTAAAAAACCTGTTGTAAATTTTTGCATATGATTAAATCGCTCTACTTTTTACCAGAAAAATCAACCTGCACAGTATTCTTAATTGGCTTTATCCTGAAAACTGTTTTATCATCTGGCTTACTAAAGGTACCTTTAATTGCTGTAATAGAATAGTCCATTCCTTCAAACTGGCAATCAATTTTATTGGCATTGATTGCTTTAAACGGAAGCACAGCATTTTCTGCAGCAGTCATATCCAAGAACCAGTTGATAGGCTTGCCACCTTTAACACTTAATGTCATTTGCCTTTCATCAATATCCATAACCAACGATGCACCCTTGTCTTTTAAAGGCCATATGATGTGTAATTTTCCTGTAGCCGGGCTTTCGATGACAGGATTCCCTCCTTCAAGCAATACTTCTTTGCCATTCTCCAGGGCTTTAAAACGCATACCCGCTATAGTGCCGGGCTTACTCCAGATATAACCGTCTACAAAAGGAAGTGTAAAAAAAGAGCACTCATTAGAGGTTGCTTTATCTTTGGTATAAACAGAAGGGAATTCCTCATTAAACAGGTGAATATCACGAAAGTTTAAAGATCCGTTTTCCCACAATAAGTTAACCCTATAGAACCTGCTGTTGAACCACACAGTTTTCCGGTTGCTTCCCGGAAGGTCTGTATTTACTGTAACAGAAGTTGCCGGGGTTACTTTATAATTATCTTTAAACCACTGTCCGGATTCTGCCAATGTTTCTACTTTTACTTTGTTCTCGTCTCTAAGTTTTGCAATTAACGGTAACTGAATCTGAAAACCTTTTGACATTGCATCCCAGGTAAACGAATTCTCCTGACCCGCCTGAGTGTAGGCAAATTCCATAGACTCTCCTTCAACAAATTCTTTAAAGAACCAGTTTACCCAGGTAGAATCTCCTCCGGCATCAGGATAAACAGGCTCAAGTGTAATTACCCCTTGTCTGTCGGTACCTAAACCATTGTCGTATTGACGGATCGGATCGCTTCCAAGCATTCTGAAAATGGGAACAGGTAATTGGTTCTTTTCATTTTGTGCCGGCATGTACGAATTTATTTTGCTTGGGTAATAAGCCTGATTCCAATAGCCACCCCATAAGGTATAGCCATCTGTACCTACCTGATCTTTACAATTGCTGGAGGCTATAATATGATATTTTTCGTACAGGTAATTTAAGGTATGAGAATCAATGAACCAAGAGCCTACGGATTTAGGATAATATCCAAATATGCTTTTAAAATCGGCCATGTACACATCGGCCAGTTTCTCACGCTCTTCTGGAGAATACCCTGTAGAAAAACCAATATCCGCATGCCAGTCCCAAGGATAACGTCCACGCCATTTCAGTCCGGCTTTCTCTACCATTGGTTGTGGAATTTCCCACCATGCACCAATTTCGAAAGCATCCTTAGGTAGGCTTTTTAGCAGCTTTTGATAACGGCTGTCCATCAGTGCATCATACTGTAATAGGAAAGTCCCACCTAAACGGTACTTCTTCATCATTTCTACTTGCTTAACTACCGTTTGATAAAGCACATCCTCAGTAATCTTTGGATCTCTGGGTTCTAGCAAACGGATAAAATTCACAATATTGATGATTTTTGGTTTTGGTTTTTCTTTGGTATGACCAGAAAATGGACTTGCAATACCTGCAAGGAAGCAAAGTAAAAAAAGGAATCTTGTTCTCATTGGAATATAAATGGTTTTCATCATTACCACAAATTTAACGCTATGAAATCCTTAGCCATCCTGTACTGTTCTGGCCTGATAAGCAAGTATCAAAAAGTATAAAGAAAATGTTCTTTACTATAAAAGCGCTATTTTGATTTACGGTTAGCTTTGATAGATATACCCAAAATTTATAATGATGAGATTTATCCTACTACTTTCCTTTTTTCTGTTCCTTTTTCAAGACACCTGTTTTTCTATTGAAATAGAGAACCGTGATATTAAGCATAATGTTAGTGCCAAAACAATTACAATCACTGTTCCTGATAAAAAAACATCAATTACAATTGATTATTCAAATGGCTGTGTAATTAAACAATTGAGTTTAAATGGGAAAAATACGCTTTCTCCGTCAGGGGTTTATACAGGAATCAGAACAAGTAATGCAACCTTTTCTTCGGCCGATGATAATAAGCATATCACGCTTACTAAAAACGCGAATGGGATAACGTTAAGTGGCATTAGCTATGGAAATGGCACAATTTCAGTGAAAGAAGTGTGGGATTTCAAATTGAATGGCAACAAGATAATTTGGGATATCACACGTGATTACAATAATGCTGCTAGTCTGGAAGATATGGCATTTCCTAAATGGAATTTTACTGACCTATCTGTTTGGAAAGGGGGAATTATGGATAATGGTGGCATGGTTTGGTGTAAATACCTTAAACAGGTAAACGATACGTATGGCGTGCATACAGGCGGAGTAACTTTCTGGAATACCGAATCTGGAGATGCATTGCGTATTACAGCAAAAACTGATAAAGGCAAGGAGATTGCTTCAAAGTATTCGCATAGCGAGAAAAATGAGTTTACCTGTACGCAATTAGTAACAGATACACAACTGAAACAGCGATACGACTTAAGCAGGTTTGTGTCGGGCAAGGCCGATGTATTTGCTCCTTTTKAAGTTAAAAAAGGAAAACTTAAAGTAAGTTTTGAACTGCAATATGTGGATTATAACCGCGAATATTCAAGGGGAACCTTGGCGGGTATTGATGCCGTGGCAGTACGGGAACTGCTAAACACAACCGGGCGATATGGTGTAGTAGATAACAATATAATAGGTGCAAATGGCTGGTTAACGAATTGGAAATGTTTGCATGAGCCTTTCTTTGCACAGATCGGGATGGCGGTAAATGACCCGAACTATACCAACAACATGTCGGCAACACTAGATCAGGAGCGGGACCAGGCCATGCTTGGTGATGGCCGTGTTTTATCGCGCTGGCACAATGCTGCTGGTGATGAGATACCGGGAACATATAATTCTAAGACCGGATATTATGAAGCAATGTGGGGCTATACAATAGACTCTCAAACAGGCTACGTGATTAATACCAGCGAGCAATTTGATTTAAACGGAAATGTTGATTGGTTGCGGTCTCATCAATTGAGTGTAGAAAAAGCCTTGGATTGGCTTTCGAATCGCGTTTGATCAGCCAATCCAAGGCTTTTTCTA
>NZ_JBFTIZ010000011.1:0-18542 GCF_056395165.1 Pedobacter sp. 10L46_2 | reverse complement strand
ATGATGGCATTGCCGATAAAAAAGCAAGCGACTGGTTAGATATTGTGTGGGCAAGTTTTGAGAATTCTTTTGTAAATGCACAGATGTATGAAGCATTGACCCTATGGTCTAAATGCGAAAGGATATTGGGCAACCAGCAAAAATCAGATCACTATTTGGCCATAGCTTCGCGCCTAAAAACCGCTTTTAACAAGCCGGTTGAGGAAGGTGGATTTTGGTCGGCGGCTAAACAGCAGTATGTATATTGGCGAGACAAAGATGGCTCTGTACATGGCGATAATCTGGTTACACCAGTAAATTTTGCGGCTATAGCGTTTGGTATATGCGATGACCCAAAAAGAATAGCGTTGATCCTTGATCAGATAGAGTACAGATCTAAAGCTGAGAATCTTTTTCACTGGCCATTGTGCTTTGATTCTTTTAAAAGAGAAGAGGTTAGTGAGGGCAACTGGCCTTTCCCAAAATATGAAAATGGTGATATATTTCCAACCTGGGGATACCTTGGTATAAGGGCTTATGCTAAATACGATAAGGCTATTGCACTTAAATACATCAATAACTTGCTGGACCAGTATAAAAAGGATGGGCTCTCTTCTCAGCGGTATAGCAGAACTACTCAACTTGGATTGGGTGATGATATTTTGGCTGGCATAAGTACCAATGGTTTTTCAATAAAAAGCAAAGAGAGCTTTGGTGCAAATAAGGCAGGTAATATACTTACTTATTATCCGCACAATGACGATGTGATGTTGCTTCAGATTAATTCCGCAAGCAATCGTAGCATAAACATGGAGATTAATTCATGGGATGCTAATGCATATTCATGGACCGTTACCTCGCCTGACAAATATCTATTTACAATCAAGGGGCTGGCTCCTGGCAAAAAGTATGAATTAGCTATAAATGGAGTTGCTAAGCATTTTACATCAAAAAATGACGGTAGCTTTTCAATAGAGCATACTTGCAAGTCGACCACTAAATTTGCGGTAAAATAACCTTACATATGTAACAGCATTAAAGTAAAAATACTGGTTTTCAGTGATTGACCAGACAGATCTCACTGATTAAATTTAATTTCTAAAACTTTAGAGCGTAAAAATCCAAATAAATATTACTGGTTTTTACAATTTTCGTTTAAGTCAAGAGTTAAATTATGAGTAAAACTACTGACCAGTTTAGTGAATATGTGAACACGCTTTTCCTAGAAAATGCGACGAAAGAAGCGCTTACTTCTCCGGATTTATATCATTCGCATAGCTTTTATCTTAACTTAATTCCCCTTCTTACAGAGAATGGGAAAAATGATATTAATATACCGGCAGCCAAACTTGAAAAATTAGGCATCGCCAGCTACCTTTATTTTAGGGCACTATTGGTTTATGACCATATGACTGATAGCCAGACGGAAACGACAGAGAAGAAAACAAATCTTTATCTTTTTTTTAGTTTTTTCGAGAGATCAGCAGCAGAGCTGGGGAGGCTGTACGAGAATAGCAATCCGTTCTGGCAGTACTTTGAAGCCTGCAAACTAGAGTACTTCAACACCACCTTGTTAGAAAAACAATGGTCACAAAAAAGACCCGCAATTACTGAAGCAGTATTTAAAAAAATTGCTTCCGGTAAGTCTGCAGTATGTAATGCCATTGTTTATGCATTGAATGGATTGATGCCTAAGGATTTTCAGCATACTCCTGATTGGTTAGAATGTCTGCAGCACTTGCATATCGGATTTCAATATCTTGATGATCTCGACGATTTTAAAAAAGACGGAATAGAACAACAATGGACATATACCCACAGCCAGGTTGAGGAAGCAATTAAAGATCAAGGGCATAATCTATCGGCGGTTTCAAGTGACGCTAAATACCGCTATCTCTTTCTTTCAGGCATAGCTGTAAGAAATTTAGAGAATGCCATTGATCATTTTCGGCTTGCAAAAACAATAGCTGCAAAAACACAGCTTCACAGGCTTGTGACATTTATCACAAGCAAAGAAGAAAGATGCCGTAATCAGATACGGGAGATAAGTCTGCTTATTGAGAAAACAAAGGACAAGGCCAAAAAAAGCACCGATCATTTACAGGCCAGAACAATACAGCACTCAACCACTGCAGGAATAGATTTTATGGCGGGCTCCTTACAGGAGGATGGTTACTGGCGCGATTTTCTGACCTCGGCCGGCTTTGGCAGAGATTGGATTACAGCTTATGTTGTTCTGCAGCTTTCGGATATACCCGGGAACGAAGCATTGATAGCAAAAGCATCAGAACAATTACTTTCCCGAACCGGAGCGGCGTATAATGAAAATATCATCGCTGACGCGGACTCTATTAATTTTTTTATATGGATGCAAAATAACAGGGGGGTAAATGTACCGGAGGCGACCGTGGTTAACTGGCGCTCGTTTATGCATAGTAATGGTGGGTGGGCGACTTATAACAATGAATTATCGCTGCGGGAAAAGCTCGGTTTAGACAAAGGTGTAAGCGTTGCAGGTTGGTTAATGCCTCATAACTGTGTGTCGGCTGTAGCTGCCTGTGTATTATCTTTTATGGAAATCAATGAGGCTTATGACGATACAATTGGTTATTTACTCAAACAACAACACGATGAAGGATATATTTCATCGTACTGGTGGACAAGTCCAATCTATGCCACCTCATTTAGCCTAATGGCACTTAGTAAGACAAAGAAATATGCAGATGCTGCGGCAAGGATGGCATGCTGGTTAAGTAATATACAAAACTCAGATGGTTGCTGGTATAATCCTGCCGTAAATGAGCCCAGTGCAT
Organism: Pedobacter sp. 10L46_2; assembly: GCF_056395165.1. NCBI lineage: Bacteria > Pseudomonadati > Bacteroidota > Sphingobacteriia > Sphingobacteriales > Sphingobacteriaceae > Pedobacter > Pedobacter sp. 10L46_2. The sequence continues at coordinate 15,750 of NZ_JBFTIZ010000011.1, read as the reverse complement.
TGTATACCGCGCTAGCCATGAAAGCACTACTACAATTCAACGATAAGCACTATACAGAAGAGATACAGAAAGGTGCAGAATGGCTTTTAAGAAACCAAACCGGCGACGGTAGCTGGCCCACCAACCGGGTATTGTTACTTCCGGCAACAAATGTTATCCAGTTAGAAACTGTTGAGCAATGGCGTAAAAGCTCATTTGGCGTGAATGTAATAATAGACGATCATAATCGTGTTTTCACTACGGCTACAGTATTAAATACGTTGCATTTGTACGAACAAAAATATTCCCTGATCCATGCTAGTTAAAGACCTCTCTCTTTCAGAAACAGACAATAGCCGATGGGTATTAAAAACCATGGATGGCCGCCATATGCTGCTTAATCAGGCAAGCGCGACGCTAGTGCAGCTACTTCAGAAACATCATGATTATGAAGCAGCTGTACAGGCCTTTAACCTGCATTTTAATACAGACCTGAGTACCGAAACATTTCGTCAGCTTACAAAGGAAAAGCTGTCCGGCTTTCAAATACTAACAGAAGAAGAAAATGGTAAAGTTCAGAAAAAGGGGAAATACCTGCATCTGCAAGTGCCATTTTTTTCACCTTCGGTAGCAGGAGCTTTGTCGGCCCCCTTTCGTTTCCTGTATTCACCACGTTTATTTTTCGTGTTGATCAGTATACTTGCGGGAGTAGTTGCCTGGATATTGATTAGTTATCCGTCGCAGCAGGCCTTCGAATGGACAAATGTCAACCTGTTACTTCTCGCCTGTTTGGTTTATCCTTCGGTGCTTATACACGAACTTGGGCACATCGCGGCCTCTCGTGCAGCGGGCGTGGAACACGGGGAGGTCGGTTTTGCCTTTTATCTTATTTTTCCTGTGTTGTATTCAGATGTAACCAACATTTGGCAGGTGCCTAAAAAGCGTCGTATTATAGTAAATCTGGCGGGTGCAACCAATGAACTCCTTTATGCTGTTTGTCTGTTTCTGATTTTTTATTTTACAGGCAACAAAACCCTGCTAACCGCCTTTTATCTCATCAATCTGAAAATATTGTTCGAACTGAATCCTTTTGTGCGTATGGATGGTTACTGGGTATTTTCAGATATTACCAATACACCAAATCTGCTGCCAAAGGCAAACAAACTGGTGAAGGACGTTTTCGGAGCAGTTTTCTCACGCAGCAAACATCTGCCGGCTGCGTTTAGCCGAACAGATAAATGGCTAATTATTTACGGTATGGCTAACACTGCTTTTATTCTGATTTATATGGGATTTATGCTTGTAAGCCACTTTGATAGTATAATTCATTTTCCGGCTATCCTGTTAGATCTGTTTATGAAAATGATAAGAATGGAACTTTCATTCAACAACTTGAAAAGTGAATATCTTTTTGTATTTATTTTTTATTGGTTAGTGGGGAGGATGTTATACCATTTTATTTTAAAAAACTCGCGGGTTACGTCAGCAAAGCTAGGCCGGGTGGCTTACTGATGTCTATTTAATTTCATCCGGTTTACCTATTAATTATTTACTATTATGAAAAATTCAACCGAAGAATTACAGAGCTATCAGCCAGAGTTGGTTAAAATGTTCGAAGTAGAAGAGCTTGAAGAGAGAATGGAGTTTGCAGCGTGGAGTCTTTCTGCTAAAGCGAGCAATGACGGCTGGGAAGCGAGTGCTACCGTTACCCTTTAGAGGTTAACAACCTACAATAGGAGCATGGTATTGCGCAATACCATTGCTCCTATTTTTATTTCTTATTTTTATCTCTATGCGATTTTATCAGATTCTTATTCTTTATTGCCTTAGTTTTATTTTTTGTACGCCAGCACTTTTTGCCCAGGCAAATCAAGGCATTAAACTGCATGGAACTGTTGCAGATTCAACTAATAAACAGCCCTTGCCCAATGCAAGCATTTACAATGAACAGGCTCAAAATGCTACCATAAGTAATGATGAAGGCGGTTTTGAGATTTATGCAGATGCCCTTCCTGTTACATTAAACATATCTTACGTTGGTTATCAAACACAAAAAATTACGGTGACAGATCCCACGCAACAGTTATCGATAGTGCTTAGTCCTGCATCCATCAGCCTTGACACGGTGTTGGTTGGCAGAGACAATGCAGTCCAGCTGATCAGGAAAGCATTTGAAAAGGTGTATGCCCATGCTACCAGGAAGTATTACGGCAAAGGATACATCAGACAGTTCACTAAGGAGGGTGATACCTACACCGGCATGCAGGAAGCTATATTTAACGGCCAATGGCAGAGTTTTGCCATGACTGGCTGGCAACCGTTACAAACAAGGTATGCTAATCTGGAGAAAAGTATGATCAGCTTTACAAACTTTAGCTTCTTTAGCTTTATGTCTACGGGATATTTACCAAGTAATGTGGTACGAAAACCAGTAACGAAAAGACCGGATTCTCTATATGATTGCCGTATCAGCCAATATATAACAGGAAGTAATATGCATGAAATTGCTGTGATTATGTGCACGCCTAAAACTAACAAGACAGATAATATGTTCGTTGGAAAGATATTCATTGATACTGAAAATTACGACGTATTGAAACTTGACGGGAAGATCGTTAACTTTTCATTTGACCTGAGTGGTCCACTAAAATTAAAAGACACAGAAGTAAATACTATAGTGAACTTTAAAAAGACTGCAGATGGTGCTACTGTTCTTGATTTTGCTGATATTAAATTCACCAGCAAAGCTGCATTTGGTTTTGTGACGGCTAAGAAATTGTTTTATGATGCAAAGATCTTAATGTACGATTATGATGATACGCTTTCGAAAGAGAAATACATGACTATCACACCAAAGACCGACGATGTGGGGTTGATGAAGAACATTCCATACAACAGTGAGAAATGGGATGGTAATACTATGATCTCACATACTCCACTGGAAAACGAGATTATAAGTTCTTTTGAACGTCGTAAACTAATTAGTAATTACCTTCGCTGATCGTGCCAGATTAATCTCTCTATTGTACACAAGTCATTTTTATACCTTATTTTTGCCAGATGTCCGGCATTTATATCCATATTCCTTTTTGTAAGAAAGCCTGTAGTTATTGCGACTTTCATTTCAGTACCTCTTTAAAATACATTGATGAGATGACTGATGCCATATGCGAGGAAATTATTCGAAAAAAATCCAGGATAACAGATCAGGTCGGTACTATTTATTTTGGGGGTGGAACACCATCAGTACTTCCATCAAAAGGTTTTGAAAAAATATTTAATACCATAACTAAACATTTCTCTGTTTCATCGGATGCTGAGATCACTATTGAGACTAACCCTGATGATCTTGATGCAAAAAAGATCAGCGAATTAAGGCAGTTACCCGTTAATAGATTTAGCATAGGAATACAATCTTTTTTTGATGAGGATCTGATATGGATGAACAGGGCCCATAATGCAGGCGAAGCTGAAACCTGCATAAAACGCAGTCAGGATGCAGGATTTGAAAACCTGAGCATCGACCTTATTTATGGCTATCCTTTACTAACAGACAACAAATGGCTAAGCAATATTAATAAAGCTATTGAATTCCAAACACCACATATTTCGGCATATTCATTAACTGTTGAGCCACGCACTGCACTTGCAAGTGCAATAAAAAAAGGCAAACAAACGCCTGTTAATGATGAACAGAGTGCTTCTCAATTTATTACACTTATTGACAAACTAAAAGAAGGTGGTTTTGAGCATTATGAGATTTCGAACTTCAGCAAACCAGACAAGTACGCCGTTCATAACACCAATTACTGGCGCGGGATTCCTTATTTGGGGATAGGCCCATCTGCTCATGGTTTTAGCGGTAAAACACGATATCTTAATATCGCAAATAATACAGCTTACTTAAGCGAATTGCAAGCTGGAAAACTCGCCGAAACGATTGAAGAGCTTAGTCTTTACGATAGGTTTAATGAATATATTATGACCTCATTAAGGACAATGTGGGGTACAAGTTTAACTAAAATTGAGTCTGATTTTGGCAAGGTGTTCTTAACGGACACTATTAAAAATATAAAGCCTTTTATAGAAAAGAAGTGGTTAGAAAATCAGAGTGACCAGCTTGTTTTAACGTTAGATGGGAAATTGTTTGCAGATCATATCGCATCTGAATTGTTTATAACAGAAGATGATCACCTTAAATATTAAGTAATGAATAGTAAAGTTGTTTGGATTACCGGCGCATCCTCTGGAATTGGCGAAGCTTTGGTTTATGAATATAATAAAGCAGGCGCAAGATTGATCATATCCTCACGCAATCGTGATGAGTTATTTCGGGTTAAAACGAACTGCAAGAATCCGGTAAACATTCATGTATTGTCCTTAGATCTTGAAAATACAGCCACCTTAAGCGGAAAAGCCGAAGAGGCTATTCGTATTTATGGTCATATCGACATTCTGATCAATAGCGGTGGAATTAGTCAGCGTGGATTGGCTCTGGAAACCGACCTCGAAACTGAACAACGTTTAATGAATGTTAACTTTTGGGGAACAACCATCCTAAGCAAAGCAGTGCTGCTTAATATGATTGCAAATGGAGGTGGTAATATTGTTTGCATAAGCAGCCTGGTTGGAAAGTTTGGCACAAAGATGCGCTCTGCTTATTCAGCATCGAAACACGCATTGCATGGATACTTTGATTCACTTCGGTCTGAAGTGTATGACAAAAAGATAAACATTACAATTATCTGTCCTGGTTTTATTAAAACGAATGTTACGCTTAATGCATTAACGGCAAATGGTACACCGCAGGGCACCATGGATGCTGCACAGGAAAATGGTATGTTAGCGGAAGATTGTGCCAGGAAGATCGTTCAGGCAGTAAAACTAAATAAGGAGGAAGTGTACATTGGGGGTAAAGAAGTGAAGGGAGTTTTGTTTAAAAGATTGTTCCCTTTAAGATTCTCTAAATACCTTAGAACTGCGAAAGTTACCTAACACTTCACCAGCAATCTGCAAGATGATAAAAATTGCAAACGTTTGCGCAATCATTTCAAAATCAGAACAAAGGGAATAGAAGCTAAAAAAGGGAGCGTAAATTTACGCTCCCTTTTTCTGGTTATTTTATTGGGTTTATCCAGTAAGAATATTCATGTTTTACAAAAGGAACTCTGTATTCCTGTAAAGGCATAGAACCCCAGCTATCGATTCCTTGTACACCACTTTGGATCAAATCCATGTGCATGTAAATTTTATCGCGCTTAACAAGTTCGCCTGAATGATACTGCTGTTTCTCTTCTTCCGGGTCAAGATCATCCAATGAATATGGAAGTGCTGAGAAGCTCAATAAGCTATCGGCCATACCAAAGCTTAACCCTTTTCCTTTTTTATCTGTAAAATTCACCCAGCGTACATCTGTTTTATTACCGCTTTCCTGTGGACGCGCATATGGGAAATACTGCTCATCAACAGTTTGACTATACAGGCCAATAGAGGACCCTGTTTTACGATCCCAATAGGTTTCTCCAGGGCCGCGGCCATAGAAATTTATTTTACTAAACTCTTTGCTTAATTGCAGATCATTACCGATACGCTGCATTAGCGGATACTTTCCTTTAATGGCTGTAAACTTGTTGTCTACTTTAACCACTCCATCTGCCCTTACTGTAAATGTCTGCGTTACAGAAGCATCACCATTTACCAGTTCTTTTGTAAATGTTACAGTCACATCACCCGCCCCATCTTGTTTAAGATCCGCCATACTTAGTTTACCTTCTGTATAAGCATTGCGCCACTTCCTTAAGCTACTGTTAAAACCTGCACCTATATCATTATCTGTAGGTGCACGCCAGAATGCCGGGATTGGTCCTTCGGCAAGCATTTGAACCCCTTTAATACTATAGCTGCTCATAGTACCCGCTGCCATATCAAAAGCTACAGAAAAGTCTTTGCCTTTTACAATAGCTTTACCTGATTCTTTTTCTATCAATAGCTTGCCATTAGCAGTTGCTATTTTAACAGGTTGGGCTGTACCGTTCCATGCAAATTGTTCTGCTGCGATGTTATATCCCGCCGGTAAAAACGGTTCTTCCTTTTTAAGGTTATAATAAATATTTAAAAAGTATTCTGCTCCTTCCTTAACCTTGGTTTTAATTGGTAAGCTGATCTCCTTTTCTGTTCTTGGATCAATATTTAAAGCACTTATATTACCTTTCTCTATAGCCTTACCATTTTCCAGAAGTTCCCATGCCAGCCCAACGTTATCAAGGTTTTTAAAGAAATAAGAATTATTGATGCTGATATTATTTGACCCGTTATAAGCTGTTTTAATATACTGATATACCTTTTTTACCTCAACAGCCATTGGTGTCATTCCTCTGTAATTGGTAACAACACCTTTTACACAAAAATCATTATCACTAAAATCCTGATTAACGGGACCGCTTAATGGAAAATCTCCACCATATGCATTAATGCGTTTACCATTTTTAACCGTATCAATTGCCTGATCTATCCACTCCCAAATAAAGCCTCCCTGTAAATTAGGCTGGCTTTCTATAACGTCCCAATATTCTTTAAAGTTACCCAAACTGTTGCCCATAATGTGCGCAAATTCACTCATAATAAGGGGTCTGTCTGGTTTGCTGTTAGCATATTCCTTAAGCCAATTCGGATCTGGATACTGAGGCACAATCATATCTGTATTGTAATCTTCTTCTGCGCGTTCGTATTGTACCGGCCTGATGTCATTTGACTTTAACCAGTCGTAACCCTCATAAAAATTAACCCCATTTCCCGCTTCGTTTCCAAGCGACCATGTGATTACCGACGAATGATTTTTATCGCGTTCATACATTCTTTTAATACGCTCCAAATGAGGAGCTCTCCATTGTTTATCATTACCCAGTGTATATGCCAGATCGTAATAGCGACCATGAGATTCTATATTCGCTTCGTCAACAACATAAAGACCGTATTCATCACATAACTCCATCCAATATGGATCAGGAGGATAATGAGAATGCCTAACTGAGTTTACATTCAGCTTTTTCATCATCTCCATATCTTTTCTCATATCGGCACGGGTAAGTGTATGCCCTTGGGTTGCATTATGCTCATGACGATTAACACCTTTAAAGAATACCCGCCTACCATTTACCAGAAAGTTATTATTTACCAGTTCTACAGTGCGGAAACCGATGCGCTGAGGAATAACCTCCAGCACTTCTCCTTTTTTATCTTTAAGTGTGATGAATAGTGTATACAGATTTGGTGTTTCTGCAGTCCATGCTGCAACATTTTCTACCTGTGTATTAAAGCTAACCGTACTTTTAAAATTTCCAAGAGCTGTTTTAACCCCTTTTGTTTCATCTTTGTAAACAGATTTACCTTTAGAATCTACCAAGTCTAATTCTATAGCGAAGCTATCAGGCTTGCTGTGCATGGTTTTATTGTCTATTCTGTAATTGTCTATTTCGGCAGTAAATGAAAGAACCCCATTTTTATATGATTTATCCAGTGTTGCAATTGCTTTAAAATCTCTTACATCTAATTTTGGTGTAGCATACAGATAAACATCTCGCTCAATTCCCGAAATACGCCACATATCCTGGCACTCCAAATAACTTCCATCACTCCAGCGGTACACTTGCAAAGCAACCAGGTTTTCTCCGGGCTTTATATACCTGGTAATATCAAATTCTGCTGCAAGTTTACTGTCTTCGCTATAGCCTACTTTTTTACCATTTACCCATATATAAAACGCGGATTTTACAGCCCCGAGATGAATAAATACCTGGCGGCCATCCCAATTTTGAGGCAGACTAAATTTTTTACGATAAGACCCTACCGGGTTATTATCTACTGGAATATCAAAAGGAGGATTCATTTTAGCGCCGGTATTTTTACGGCCGGCAAATTCGTATGGCTGATTTACATAGATAGGCAAGCCATATCCATTGGTTTCCCAATTGGCAGGCACTTTAAAATTATCCCATTTGCTATCGTCGAAATCTGTTTTAAAAAAATCATCCGGACGCTTATGCGGGTCCTGTACCCAATTAAATTTCCATTGGCCATTTAAGGTTAAAAAGTAATCGGATTTTTCTTTCTCTCTCTTAGAAGCCAGATTTTTGTTTTCAAAAGCAAAAGCTGATGCTCGCATTGGCATTCTATTAACTGAGACTACTTCGGGGGTTTGCAGTTCAGACGGCAATTGCTGTCCAATTACAGCCGAGGTAGCCAATAATAGAGATAGGGTTGTTAAAAAAGTTCTCATTTGTATTCTTAGATTGTATTATCCACCCTCGAACCTAATTATATTTTGGTTAAAACATTAGCGCAAACGTTTGACTTAAATTTAGTTCAACATTTTAATTATGGTTTTCATACATTTAATTTATAACACAAACCACACATAAATGAACATGAAAAGAACCACCCTGTTTCTGCTTGCATTTCAGTTTTTACTTAGCACAGTTTGCCTAGCAAAAGCCCAAAATAGCGCAGAACCTGAAACCATTACCATACCGCTTGGCGGGAATGGATGGGTAAACGAAAACTCGACAGCCAGCATTAAAAAGGAAGGTATAACCAATTGGTCTGCCGCTAGCGATGTAATTACCATCTATTTTAGAACAGAATCTTCCGGAGAAGCAGAGATTTCTTTAAAACTAAGTGTCCCGGAGGGGAAAAGTAAAATAAGTCTCACTGCCGAGGGCACGACTCTTGTGAAAGAAGTAGGTAATCTGGGCTCTGCTATAGTTAAAATAGGAAGCATTACCATTAAACAGCCTGGATATGTGAAGATAGAGCTAAAAGGACTTTCTAAAACAGGAGGTTTTTTTGCAGAGGTATCTGATTTAATTGTAAGTGGCAGCGAAGAGCTTTTAAAAGGTGCTGCTTACGTTAAAAACGATGAAGGCAATTACTTTTATTGGGGTCACAGAGGCCCATCTGTACATTTGGGTTACAAAATCCCTGCTGAAGCAGAAAACAATACGGAATGGTTTTACAATGAAATTCAGGTTCCGGTAGGTGAAGATAAATTAGGTACGTACTTTATGTCGAATGGCTTTAGCGGAGGATACTTCGGGATGCAGGTAAATTCACCAACTGAGCGTAGGGTTTTATTTTCTATTTGGAGCCCATTCTCCACTGACGATCCTAAATCCATTCCAGACAGCATGAAGGTTGTATTGCTTAAAAAAGGAAGCACAACAAAAACAGGCGAATTCGGCAATGAGGGTTCTGGCGGTCAGAGCTATATGTTTTATCCATGGAAAGCTGGAAAAAGTTATGCTTTTTTAATAAGAGCACAACCTAATAAAGACAAAAAAACGACGATATATACCGCCTATTTTAAGGATTTGGAAAAAGGAAACTGGCAACTTGTAGCCAGCTTTGAACGTCCAAAGTCCGGAGAGTATTTAAAAGGACTCCATTCCTTCTTAGAAAACTTCTCTCCATCAACAGGCGATCAATCCCGCAAAGCAAAATATAAAAATCAATGGGCCATTGATTCTGAAGGTAATTGGCATGAAGTTACCGCAGCAACATTTACAGCTGATGCCACTGCAAGAGAGAATTACAGGAAGGATTATGCAGGAGGAACAGAAGATTCGTCATTCTTTTTAAAGAATTGTGGCTTTTTTAATGATTTCACTCCAATAAAAACTCCTTTACAAAGAAAATCATCTGGAAAAGAACATCCTGAAATTGATTTTAAAAAACTGCCGTAAGGCCTATAAGGGTGTTTAAATCAAGTTTTGGACACCCTTATTAACTCATCACTCCTATTTTTGAGCCACTCCAGTCTGGGAACAGCACCTTATCATTATTAATTCTTAAATGCTTATCGGCAACCTCACTAAACACAGCTCTAAAATCTGTAGTAACTGCAAGGTCTCTTCCATCTTCAAGGTTTTCAATTGCAAGAGGATTCACTATACCATGTACTAATCCTCCCTTTACTCCATTTCCAAGAATAAAGTTGCAGGAAGCCCTGCCATGATCTGTCCCTCCGGTTCCGTTTTGTTTTACTGTTCGGCCAAACTCAGTCATGGTCATAACCGTTACGTCATCTTGCAGCGTATCTATGTCTGTCCAAAAGGCCATAATACTTTCACTGAGATCATTTACATTTCTTGCAAAAATTCCGGTTTCTCTTCCCTGATTAAAGTGAGTATCCCATCCTCCCGATTCAGCAAATGCCACTTCCATCCCTACATTCATTTTGATTAGCTGTGCAATCTGCTTCAAAGAATTTCCTAAGGCTGAATTAGGATAGATAACTCCATTGGTGGGTTTATAATTTTTCACATCTGTTTTTTGAAGCATTTTTATGGCTTCAAAACTCTCTTTCCCGGTTTCTTTTAATAGACCAGAGGAAGTTTGATCGTAAAGATCTTCAAAGCTTTTAGCAGCCATGTTGGCTCCATTAACATTACCCCTCATTTGAATGTTAAAATCTTGCAGGTTGCTAATGGCTACCGCGGGATTATCACCATAAAAAGATCTTGGTAAGGATGAAGTTAAGCTCACTCCTCTGAGGGGCGTTACTCCGTCGTGCCCAAGCAAGCCAACGGCTCTGTTTAGCCACCCACTTTCAGTACCTTTTTGAAAAGGCGTACCTGATTCCATATAATCCTGTGCGTCGAAATGAGAGCGTGTATTATTTGGAGAACCTATTCCGTGTACTATTCCCATTCTTTTTTCTCTAAATACCTGTTCAAAGGAGCCCATTGAAGGGTGTAACCCAAAACGGCCATCCAAATCTATCAAGGGTTTATTTGCAGAAGTTTTAGCAGCTGACATAAACAGAGACGGTCTCGCAGTCCTTAAATATTCGTCTGTAAAAGGAGTTACCGCCATAAGTCCATCCATAGCTCCCCGCTGAAAAATGCAAACTAGTATTTTCCTTCTTTCAAAAAGGCCTGGTTGCTTTATCCCGGCAACAGCATCGGCCAGAAAACCTGGTACTCCACCCATCCCTATTCCAAATAAGGCAAGTCCTCCTGCTTTTAAAAATCCCCTTCTTGATGTCATGATAGTTTTTTATTTAAATCTATTTACGTTGGAATTCAGGAGAACCAAGAATTACACCTACTACCTGAGCCAATTCTGAATTCTTCACATCTTCTTTTTTAGTTATTCTACCCTTTTTAACGCCTCCCATAACTTCGGTGTTGTCAATATTCGATGCTACGGGCGTGTTTTTCTCAGCAGCTATTTCTACTTTTTTATTTAAATCGGGATCCTTAAGCATAGGTTTCAATCTCTTTATGGTAGCGTCAAGATTACGTTCGGGCATAATGATCTTGCTGTATGTTGTTAAAGCTGCCTCAGCACTCTCGGGTTCATGATTATTGTTTAAAGCCGCCAGGTCAACCTTTATTCCTGGGATGCGCTGAGAAGCAAGTGCCAAACCAAAATTCATTCGGTTTAATAATGCTCCGGTATTAATCCAATATTGACCCCTATCTGGGAATCCTGTTGGAGCCTGATAATAGTACATCTTTTGTCCCATTTTGTTGATCCAGCTAAACAACTGATATGGTTGTGTAATTTGAGCATCTAAACTCCGTACTGCGCTAATGGCAAGTTCAAAAGGCGACTTTGTTTTTTCCCTTAAAGCATCAACCTTCCAGAATTCGGGAGAAGAAACCATGGTGATCATTACCTGTTTTATATCTCCGTCTGTTTTAATAAATGTTTTTGCCATTCTATCTATAAGCCGTGGAGACGGTTGATCGCTTACAAATCTTGTTGCAATCTTTTTTGAAATGAATTTTGCCGTAGAAGGATGATGGGCAAGCATGGTTAGTAAAGTTACACCTTCCTCATACCCACCATTGGCAGAGAATCGTTTGCCAAGCACTGTTTTCTCTCCATTATCATGCCAGGTGGGCACAAATAAGAAATCTCCCTGATGCACAAACCCTCTTTTTTCAAGATTAGTTTCCCCAACATTATCCATCAGCTTTTTCATTCCTGCACCATATCCATCTTCGCCCATTGGAGCGATAGTCCAGCCCGTTAATACCCTTGCCGCCTGCGTTACATCGTTCTGGTCATACCCCCCATCCACACCAAGTGTATGTAATTCCATTACCTCACGGGCATAATTTTCGTTTAATCCCCCTTGTTTCTTTTTAACCTGTGCTTTCCTATTCTTATTGCCACCTTTTGTTTGTACAGAATCATTTCTGACAGCTGCAGGTTGCCCGCTGCTACTAAAATTATCTAAATAGATAAGCATTGCAGGAGACTTAGCCGTAGCCAGCAGCAAATCGTTAAACTTACCAGTTACATTGGGTCTGATCACATCCCGTTCAAAAGCAGGAACAAAAGAAGCGCATTGGTTTTTGGTCAAAGAGACATTAAAGTGATTGAACCAGAAATCGGTAAGCTCCATCTTTAATGGCCATACGCAATACTCTTGCAGATCTGGGATATTTATTTTCTACATCAGTATTACTTAAATTGATATCATCAAATTGGGCCAACATTTTATCCAGCTCTTCATCTTGTAAGCTGCCTTCCAGCTGTTGTATAAACCATTTCTCTAAACCTATTTTCAGAACACGATCTACGTCTCCAGCCTTGGGGCCGTAAGTAAATCTGCTTAGCATGTGTTCGGCTGCCTGTCGCTCACTTAGTCCTGCTTGCTTGTAAGGGAATTTCAATTTTACAGTAACTGATTCCTTTTGAAAAAAAGAGCATAGGGTAATAAAAAACAAAACAAATACAAAAGAGAAGGGGATCTTAATGGCTGTTTTCATAGTTGTTTTGTTGGATTATGTTGGTATGACAATTAAAACGTCAAAAAGATTAATCAGCATATAACTTATTATGAATAGAGAAATCCGTCATTAAGATTTGAACGTATATATACTTATAAGCGTTGAAAATTTCATTGAAGTAAGACTTTCGGGTGGTGATCAATATGGCCGATGTAATTAAAAAGCATCGGCTTTTTTGTTTTGTCAGGGATTTTCAATTTTTGATATCTGCAATTCCCTTCACTATCGTTTTTCTATAATTTTGCTTTATCTTAATATTGAATTAACATGAAGTTTGACTTATCACCAATCGATATCGTTAATGATATTTCCAAAGAGGAATTCGAAAAGAACTACTTGAACGCCCGCAAACCGCTCATTATAAAAAACATGTCGAAGACATGGCCTGCATACGACAAGTGGAATTTAGACTACATGAAATCTGTTGTCGGCGATAGAACTGTTCCCTTATATGACAGCTCTAAAGCTGATCCTTCAAAACCGATTAATGCTTCAGCAGCTGAAATGAAGTTCGCAGATTATGTAGAATTAATTAGAAACACACCTACCGACCTCCGCATTTTTTTGTTTGACCCCATTAAACAAGCACCTAAACTACTGGATGACTATCGTGCACCGAAAGAATTGATGGGCGGTTTCCTGGACAGCTACCCAAACATGTTTTTTGGTGGAAAAGGTTCCGTTACTTTTTTGCATTATGATATAGACCTTGCTCATATTTTTCATACCCATTTTAACGGTCGCAAACATGTGATCCTTTTTGAAAACAAATGGAAAGAGCGCCTTTATCAAATTCCATATGCTACTTATGCATTAGAGGATTATGATGTTGAAAAGCCAGACTTTAATAAATTTCCGGCACTGCAAGGTGTTAAAGGAGTTGAAGCATTTCTGGAGCATGGCGACACTTTATTTATGCCTACGGGTTACTGGCATTGGATGAAATATCTTGATGGGTCTTTTTCTATTAGCCTAAGGGCCTGGGATAAATCATTAGCGGTAAAAGTAAAAAGTTTATATAATCTTACCCTTCAGCGTAAGTTTGATGATTTTATGAAAGCTAATTTCAAAGAAAAGTACATGACCTGGAAAGAGAAACTGGCTATCAAACGAGCAAACAGAGCGCTCGTCAGTCAGCAACCCTGTTAATAATGATCTAATCTTAATTTATTTGAAATAGTAGCTATGAAATAAATTAAGAATGACCTTATGAAGAGAAGGATTTTTTTATCTAAGTTTGTTTTAAATAAGGTCGGTAAACAGGCATTTCGCCGTTAACACGTATCTTATCATTAAAACTTATGAGTTTTATTTTAAAGCCGGTAGATACCGTTGAGAGCATCAGCCCCGCTGATTTTAAAAAAAATTATTTAGATGCCAGACGCCCTTTGATCATTAAAGGACTGACTAAAACATGGCCGGCAAGAGAAAAATGGACGACCGACTATTTAAAAGAAATAGGAGGAGATCTGAAAGTTAGCTTGATGGACAATTCTAAGGCTGATCCGTCGAAACCGATTAATGCATCTGTAGCAGAGATGAGATTTGGGGATTATCTTGATCTTATTAAATCTAAACCAACAGAACTGAGGATCTTTTTCTTTAATCTGTTTAAACATGTTCCTAACCTGGTAAATGATATTGTTATTCCTAAAGATTTAATGGGAGGCTTTATTGAAAGCATGCCCGCTATGTTTTTTGGAGGATCGAACTCGGTTACCTTTTTACATTACGATATAGATTTACCTCACCTTTTCCATACCCACTTCGGTGGAAGAAAGCACATTATCCTTTTTGATAATAAATGGAAGAAGCGCTTGTACTGTATCCCTAATGCAACCTACGCATTAGAAGATTATGACGTAGCCAATCCTGATTTTGAGAAATTCCCAGCACTTAAGGGGGTTGAAGGTTATGAAGTTTTTCTTGAACACGGTGATACCCTGTTTATGCCTACCGGTATGTGGCATTGGATGAAATATCTTGACGGCTCTTTTTCGTTAAGCCTAAGAGCGTGGGATGCGTCAATTACAAGAAAGGCCCAGAGTGTATTTAACCTTGCTATTAAAGGAGGTGTTGACAGTATTTTAAAAATGGCATTTAAAGCTCCTTACGCTAAGTGGAGAGAACGCCTGGCAATAAAAAGAGCTGAGAGAGCATTGGCAAACGGCAGCCCTAAATAGGCTGCCGAAACTTCTCTGCCTGAGGTATTTTTACAACTGGATAACATTATTAACACCTCAAACTTTTACCTTCGATAATTCGTTTATAATGAATATATGAGAGGTTTCCATTTTTCTAATTTCCAACCCGATGATTTACCGAAAGGTGGCTTTGATGAATTGCTTAAGCTTTTCACCCAGCTTTTGAATTATACTGCAGGCGATGCCGGGGAGGCATTGGCCTGGATGAACGAGCTGGACAAGAAATATAAGTTCACAAATAACGAATATGGGATGGGTGATTTTATTGATGACCTTAAGGAAAAAGGTTATTTGAAAGAGAACCCGGCAAATGGTGACTTAAGCATAACTGCCAAAACAGAGCAAACCATACGTAAATCTGCCCTTGAAGAGATATTCGGCCAGTTAAAAAAAGCCGGAAAGGGTAACCACAACACCAATATATCAGGCATTGGCGAAGAGAAAAATGCAGACAGAAGAGAATTTACTTTTGGTGACAGTTTAGATCAGATAGACATTACCGCGTCAATCCAGAATGCCCAAATAAACCACGGCATTGCTAACTTTACGTTAACAGAGCGAGATCTGGAGGTAGAGGAAAAAGACTATAAGACCCTTACATCGACCGTACTGATGATAGACATATCACATTCTATGATTCTATATGGCGAAGACAGGATAACGCCCGCTAAAAAAGTAGCTATGGCGTTGGCAGAGCTAATTAAAACCAGATATCCTAAAGACACGCTGGATATTGTTGTATTTGGCAATGATGCATGGCCTATATC